>CAJWGI010000001.1 GCA_913031335.1 uncultured Anaerolineales bacterium
ATAATCACATCTGAGGGTTCCGTGGCGGCCGGCACCCGCCGCATCGAGGCACTCACTGGCCGCGCCGCGCTTGAGCATATCGAAAACTCCCTCGACGTCCTCGCGGATGTTTCCGCAAAGTTGCGCGTAGACGTCCATGACTTACCGGCCAAAATAGATGACCTGCTCAACGCGCAAATTGTCGCGGAGAGGGCGCATGCCGACAGCGATTTGAACATCGCGCGCAGCCGGTTTCGGGAAGCCCTTGCGGGGGTCACAGAAGTTCTCGGGGTACCCATTCTAGCGGCAAGGGTCGATGTCCCGGACGCCGCCCTACTACGGAAAATGACCGACTGGTACGGACACAGCTATCCCGCCGGAGTTATCGTCATCGGCGCGCAAATCGAATCGCGTGTCAGCCTAGTGGTGCGCGTGAGCAAAGACCTTCTCGATCGCGGATTGCGCGCCGACCATTTGGTCGCATCCCTCTCGAAGCGTGTGGGCGGCCGCGGCGGCGGAAAACCCACCCTCGCTCAGGGCGGCGGGAAACACCCCGAACGCCTCGATGCGGCCCTGGCCGAGGTGGAAGGGATGGTATCCAAGGCATTGGCGGAGCCCAAATAACCCTTGCGCGAACAGGTCGTCAATCTAGAGCCCCACGACGATCAACACTCTGCCCGCGACAAAATGGGGCAGGCGCAGGTGGACCGCATATTGCTGGTGTGGCCCAGACCCGCGCGCGGCCAACCCCGGCCGCTCTCGCGCAAGTTGGACCTTATTCTGGTGCACCGCCACGCCTCTCGTTTGGGCGCGCACCTTGGCCTAGTTGCTGCAGATGACCAGATTGTGGACAACGCTGGAGAGTTGGGTCTTCCGGTTTTCGATTCGGTCGGCGACGCTCATTTCTTCATTTGGCGCTCACGTCGCTCGCTCCGCCCGATGTTTAGCAAGCCGCCGCACGCCCCGCCCAGGCCGGAGGACGCTAGAGCGCAGCTAGTGCCCCCGACGGATTCCTTCCGCTCCTCACGCTGGCGTATGTTTCGCGGTGGCTTCTTCACTGCGCTGAGCCTGATGGCGGCCGCAACAATGTTGATGCTCACGTTACCCAGCGCCGAAGTCGCGCTCACTCCAATTGACCAGCGTCTCACCCTTCAGTTGGAAGTTGCCGCCGACCCCCACATCACCGCAGTGGACTACCCCAATGCCCGCATCCCCGCACTCACTCAAAGCACGGAGGCTAGTGCTGAAATCGAAATCACCACCACGGGCAGTACGGATCTTTCCACGAAATCCGCCCAGGGCACTGTTGTCTTTACAAACCTGAGCACGCAGCAAATCAGAATACCCGTCGGCACCGCTGTACGCACCAGCGGCGGCGCACCCGTCCGCTTTGTTACTCAGAACGATGCGCTTCTCGAGCCTAACCGCGGGGTGATCACGACCGCCTCCGTGCAGGCAGTATTGGCCGGGCCCGGCGGAAACGTAAAAACAGCCTTGATTAACCGCGTAGAGGGGCCGTTGCATCAGCGTGTAGCCGTTACAAATCGGCAGCCCATCGCCGGGGGAGAAACCATCACCTTACCTTCAGTCACGAGCGCCGATCGTTCCCGCGCATATCAAGCCCTGCTCACGCAGTTACGGTATCAAGGGTACGCAGCTATTGTCGCCGGCCTCGCGCCGCACCAGTTCTCATCATTGGCCAGCGCCAATGTACAGACCGTCACCGAGACCAATTACAGCCATTTCATCGGCGAACACACTGACACGCTAACGCTGGAAATGCGCGCCACGGTGACCGCCTCGGTGGTGAATGAGCACGATGCTTATCAGGCAGGTTTCCACGCGCTAGAACGTCGCGTCGGACCCAACATGACTCTTCAGGGTGACACAGTTAGTTTTTCGCGCTCCACTTCAATTGCAGGAGACCAATCCGGCGAAATCTCATTTTCCGTGACCGCGAGAGGTACTGCCCTGCCCAGCATTGACCCGGCCATGGTCATGGAGGCAGCCCGTTGGCAACCTGTTGCGGAAGCCCGTCAGATTCTCATGGACAACTTCCCGCTTTCCAAGCCACCCACTATCGTCGTGCGCCCACGCTGGAGCTCCCGCACGCCGTGGTTAGCGTGGCGCACCAACATCACATTCAGTGCCCCGCCCACTGTCATTACCAATGAGAATTTTGGCGGTTGACCACGGTGAAATCCACATCGGCCTTGCGCTCAGCGATCCGGCGGGGATTGTCGCGCGCCCTCTGCCAGAACACGGCCATGTGTCACGCGGGCACGATGCGGCCTTCGTCGCCCGCACGGCCAAACAGGAGGGCGTAGCCGCCATTCTCGTGGGCACACCAACGGATGCCACCGGAGACTTGGGCGAGGCCGCTCGCCGCGTTCGCCGCTTCGCCGCAGCCCTAAAGCAATGCACTCCGCTACCCGTATACTACTGGGACGAATCGGACTCCACCACGCGAGCAACCCAAATATCATTGCAGCAGCCTACACAGCGGAAGCACTCGATACACTCAATCGCGGCAGCCGTCATATTGCAGGAATATCTGGACGCCCATGCCCCGCAAAACGGCCCGCCGCCTGAAAGGTAAAAGCGTTGCCCGCGGGCGTCACTCGCTCTCGAAATTCACGGCGGCGGGGCTGCTGGTATTGCTCACCTACGCCTGGATCCGCCTCGCTATTCCTGTCCATCCACTGGGATCCCCCCATCCGCAGGTGCCCCGGCTGCAGGCTTACTGGCTCCGTGCACGGCTTGGTCGCAATATAGAAGTGCTGACATCCGGCCAGGGGCGAAACATCAAGATGGAGGATTTTTTTGTCGAGCCGGGTGAGTCGGCGAGCGCCGTCAGCCAACGCCTAGCAGCACGGAACATCGTGCCCGATGCGCGCCTTCTCCGAGATTACCTTGTCTACAAGGGATTAGACTCGCAGATTGAAGCCGGCTTTTTCCAGTTTCACCCAACCATGACGACCCTCGATGTCGCCACTGCGCTCACCGACGCAATACCCTCCGAAGTTCGTTTCCACATGTGGGCCGGCTGGCGGCTGGAGCAAGCGGCCGATGCGCTCTCGCAGCACCCACACCTCGCGGTTGACCGCAACACGTTTTTGGCTTTGGGTGCTCGTGCGCTGCCCTTGCCGGGAGATTATTCGGTTCTCTCGACGTTGCCTGCCGACGCCACTCTCGAAGGCCTCCTGTATCCCGGTGGCTACGTTCTGGCGCCGCGCGCCACTGCGCCCGAGGTGCTCAGCATGATGCTGTCAGCATTCGACCGAGAGTCGAAAAGCCTGAGCCGTCTGGCCAATAGCCGGAACTTATCCCTGCATCAGTTCATCACACTGGCATCGATAGTACAGCGCGAGACCATGCGCGATAGCGAAGCACCCCTCATTGCGGGCGTCTTCCTGAATAGGCTCGCCCTGGGAATGCCACTGGCCGCTGACCCAACCGTGCAATACGCGCTGGCCACATCAACAGACTGGTGGCCGCACATTTCCATTGACCCACGCTTGGTACAGCACCCATATAACACCTATCTACGGTCCGGACTACCACCCGGACCAATCGCGAGCCCCAGCCCAAGCACCCTCGAGAGCGTCGGCAATCCCGCCCCCACTGAATTTCTGTATTTCCGAGCTGCCTGCGATGGGAGTGGGCGTCATAATTTTTCTCGCACATACCGCGAACATTTGCTGTGGGAATGCGAACCCTGATGCGTTTTACAGCACGCTTGTTGCACAAAAGTTGGTCGCGGACCATTGCCATTACAGCCATTATGCTCTGCATGACCGCATGCCTTCCCAACGCGCCCGCAATGATCAAGATCGGATTGGTGGCCCCGTTTTCAGGTCGCTATCGCGAAATCGGGTATCAAGCTGTTCACGGTGCGCGTCTCGCGCTTTCCGAATTCAACGCAGCCGGCGGTGCCCATGGTCGCCCGGTGTCACTGCTGGCTCTTGACGACGCCAGCGACGCCGACACCGCTATCGAGCAGGCGAACAGGATGCTCACCGATTCAGCCGTTGTGGCGGTAATCGGCCACTGGTTGGACGGCACCACCAGAGCAGCCGTCCCAATCTATGCCCGTGCCGGACTACCCATTCTAGCCACCAGCGCCGCGCCGCGTGCCCCGGAAAACGGCGGGCGAACATTCTTTCGGCTTTATCCGACAACAGAAGTGCTCGCGACCGCAATGGAAGACACCGCCACGCAGTACGGTCTGCGAGCCATGTGCCTTTGCGACGTCGTGACCGGTGCGGAATTACTGGCAATTGGACACTCTGATAATCTCAGTCCGGCGGTTGTCGGTGGCCCCCTCTGGTCGCTCAGGGAATTCGCCCGACTTGCCGGGGACAACGCTGACGGGAGCTACTTTGTTACTCCCGGGCCGCACCCACCCGCGGTCACAGAAGCATCCGTTTTTCTCGCGAATCACCGCGCTGCCTTCCCCGATGAACCCGTGGGTTGGACATCTCTGCACGCATATGAAGCTACACGCGTGCTGCTCACGGCCTTGTCGACAAACTCGGAGCCCACCGCCACATATGTCGCCGAGGCGCTCACGCAAACAGATTTCTACGGTGTTTCACGTCACGTCAGTTTCGATGAAGGCGGAGAATGGGCGACGCCCCAATTGAGCGCGTCTATGTGGAGGGGCGGCCGCCGCGTGCGGCCCTAAACCCGTGCCGCACACCCCAACCACACGCAAAACACCCCTTCTTATCGGCGTTTCCGGCGGTAGCTGCTCCGGCAAAACCACGGTGGTGCAAACAGTAATTGAACGGTTAGGGTCACATCTCGTTGCGAGCATACAGCACGATTCATATTACACGGATCTCTCCCACCTCTCCGCCACCGAGCGCGCAGCCGTCAATTACGATCACCCTGATGCGCTCGAGACAGAGTTACTCACAGACCATCTCGCGGCCCTCAGACATGGGAAGCCAGCCGATGTCCCAGTTTACGACTTTGCACGCCATGTGCGGCTTGCCGCCACCGCGGAAGTTCAGCCTAGAGAAATTGTTATCCTAGAGGGCATCCTTATTTACGCCGTGGCAGCACTGCGCGCAATGCTGGACATGAGAATATACGTTCGCACCGATCCGGAGATACGCCTAGCCCGCCGGCTTCAGCGAGATGTCGCCGAACGCGGGCGCACGGTCGAGTCAGTCTTGCAGCAGTATCTTGCCTCCGTCCAGCCCGGCCACATTCGATTCGTCAAACCCGGATGTAAATTCGCCGACACCGTTATTAACGGCGCCGACAACAATCACGCCGACATCAGCCGGGTCATTGCTCAAATCCAAGACCTGTTGGGCCAGCCTTAGAATGAGTACTCGAATATGCATCGAAGCCTCCCCTGCCGTGCAACGCCAGGCCGGGATGGGACGCTACGCGTCGGGATTGATAGACGGGCTCCTCAGCACGCACCCCGACGGAGACTATGCCATCGCCTACAACAATCGCGCGAGCGCCAACCTGCCACCGCCACTAAGGAAAATGCCCCGGTACTCCTTTATGCTCTCAAATAAACCCTGGCGTCTGCGCACCGCGCTAACTCATTTTGGCGGGCCGCCCATGGACGCCTCCTTCAGTGGCGTCGCGCTATACCACAGCACAGGCCACTTGCTTCCCCGGTTTCGCCGCGTCCGCACCGTCTTCACTTTGCACGATTTGATACCGCTGCTCCTGCCCCAATACCACCGCCCGCTCAATCGCATATTTTTCCGCCAAATGTTTCCGCGATTCCTGCAGCGCGCCGATGCCATTATTGCCGTTTCTGAAAACACAAAAAACGATGCGATCTCTTTGCTCGGGATTAATCCCGAAAGCATTACCGTCATACCGGAAGGCATCTCGCCATCTTTCCGCACGGCGGCCAACGAGAAACACCTGGCCGCCGTGCGCGCAGCTTACGGCCTGCCAGAAACCTTCATCCTGTGCGTCAGCACCATCGAGCCGCGCAAAAACCACACGACGCTCCTGCGTGCCTTTGAAATGCTCCACCCCCTTCATCCGAACGTCGCACTCGTGCTGGCGGGCAATCGCGGCTGGCTGTATCGCGGCTTTCTTGATGAGCTCCAGAACTCCCCCGTCCGGCATCATGTGCGCTTGCTGGGCAAGGTTCCTGAAACCGACCTGCCTGCCTTGCTTTCAGCTGCGACCGTATTTGCCTTCCCATCACGTTATGAGGGTTTCGGGCTTCCACCATTGGAGGCTATGGCCTGTGGCACTCCGGTAGTGTGTTCCAACTCTTCCAGCCTGCCTGAAGTCGTCGGAGATGCAGTCATTCTTTGCGAGCCCGGGAACGCAAGTGCATGGGAAAAAGAGATGACACGACTGCTCCGCCACAAGGACATGCGTCAACAGCTGGTAGCCCGCGGCCGCAGTCGGGCGGCCACCTACACCTGGGATTCGGCAGCCCTCGCCACCCGCTCGGTTTACGAGCGCGTTTTAGCCCTTTAGAGTTTCTGTTTATTCGCTAAGACGGAACTATTGGTATGCGGAGTCGACGAGAACAAAATCAACTCTCGTCCATGTCAATCTGAACCTTCTCGTCAACCACGGAGACCGGGTAAACGGGAATGCCCCTTATCGCCGGGAACGACAGCACTTCTCCATCACGCACGTCGAAGCGAGCCCCATGCCGAGGACATTCGATCTCAAAGCCAACGCACTCGCCCTCCGCGACCGGGCCACCATCGTGCGAGCAAACATCCGCGATGCAGTAATATTTCCCGGCGATGTTGAAAAGCGCAATTCGGCGCCCATAGAGCCCAATGAGCTTCCGCTCTCCGGGTGCCAACTCGCCGGTTGTTGCAAGTGTGACGCGCACCGCTCCCTCAGCCTCAGCCCTTCGTTTCGACAGCTCTCGCCCGCAAGTTTACGCGGATAAACCGCGACGTCATCATCAGTCCTCCACCCATTCCTGCACACCGTACGCGCCCACCTTGAGCACTTTGAGCGCCAGCATCGCACATTTCAAGCGCACGGGCCCTAACTCGATTCCCAGCATTTCGAGGATGTCAGCACGCGTGTACTCCTTGATTTCATCCAGGGTTTTTCCCTGAATCTCCTCCATCAGCATCGACGCGGATGCCTGCGAAATAGCACAACCCTGGCCCGAGAAGGCTGCATCAACAACGCGCTTGTCTCCATTCACGCGCAGGTCAACGCGAATGACATCCCCGCAAAGCGGATTATCATCTTCGTAGGTTATATCCGCATTATCCAGTACGCCGTGAAAACGAGGGTTCTTGTAGTGGTCGAGGATAAACTCTCGATACATATCATGCATGGCTGCAACCCCAATTATCCGAACAGGTCTTTCACTTTGTAAAGCCCGCGGATGAGTTCGTCTACCTCGTCTCGGGTATTATACAAATAAAAAGATGCTCGCGCTGTTGCCACCAAATTAAACCGGTCGTGCAACGGCATGGCGCAATGATGGCCCGCCCGAACCGCCACGCCAGAAGTATCGAGCACCTGAGCAATATCGTGCGGGTGAACGCCCTCGAGAGTGAATGCCGCCACACCACCCCGCACTCCGCCAGCCGGTCCGTAAACCGTCACTCCGGGAAACTCCTCTAGCCGCTCGAGCGCGTATTTAATCAGCCATTGCTCGTGCTGCCAGATAGCGTCCATGCCGACATCGGTAAGAAAATCAACCGCCGCGCCAAGACCAATCGCTTCCCCAATCGGAGGCGTCCCAGCCTCGAACTTGTAGGGTATTTCGTTCGGCTCGAAATCACGCAGATACACGCGCTTTATCATGTCTCCTCCCCCAAGAAATGGCGGCATCAACTGCAAAAGCTCGGCCCGCCCCCACAACACACCCACACCGGTAGGCCCACACATTTTATGCCCAGAGAATGCGAAAAAGTCGGCGCCAAGCGCCTGCACATCCACCGGCAAGTGTGGCGCGGATTGCGCTCCGTCCACCACGGTCAACGCGCCCACCGACCGCGCTTTTTCGGCAATCCGCGCGAGCGGGTTTACAGTACCCAGCACATTGGAGACATGCGTAATGCACACCGCCTTCGGTTTGTTGCGCAGTAGTTTGTCAAACTCTGATTGGTCAAGTTCCCCGTCATCCCTCACGGGGATAATGTCGATGCGCAAATCCTTTTCGGTCGCGAGCATCTGCCAGGGGACAAGATTAGAGTGGTGCTCCATTTCCGTCAAGACAATCCTGTCTCCCTTGTACAAATTGGCCCGGCCCCACGATTGTGCCACCAAGTTTAATGCCTGGGTGGCATTTCCCGTAAAAATGACCTCCCGAGCAGCCCCCGCGTTGATGAAGTCTGCAATGCGCTCACGCGCACCCTCATATTGAGTAGTCGCCTCCTCGGCCAAAGTATGGATCCCACGATGCACATTCGCGTTGCAGTCGCGATAAAAGCGCTCTACCTTTTCCAGTACCTGTCTCGGCTTCTGTGATGTCGCCGCCGAGTCAAGGTAGACGAGCGGAACACCGTCGCGCACCTCCCGATTCAGCGTCGGGAATTCCGAGCGTATGCTCGCACTATCCAGTGTCATCGCTTGCGCCGCAATCCCTGTGTTCAGCATGAGTGCTTTTTGAGCAGGCTCCATCGGGAGCGCATCTCCCTATGGAGCCATCTTTTCGATCACAGTGTCCTTTAGTCGATTGCGCACGCCCTCGAAAGGGATGCGCTGCATGATGGGATCAAAGAATCCGTCCACCATTAATTTGCGTGCGTCATCGTATGCCATGCCCCGCGACATGAGATAAAACAGGTGCTCGTCCTCTAGTCTTCCCACTGTCGCAGCGTGGGTGCACCGAACGTCATCCGCCTGTATCTCGAGCCCAGGAATGGAATCGGCTCGCGTCTCGCTGCTGAGCAGTAGATTGCGATTAGCTTGAAAGCCGTCTGCTTTTTGCGCGCCAGGCGCGACATTAATCATGCCCTGCCAGACGGAGCGGCTTTGATCACGTAAAGCACCCTTGAAAAGTAGATCACTGGTCTGCCCCTCTGCAAAATGGTTTTGCTGAGTATCATGGTCCAAATGCTGTTTTCCAGCCGTAAAATAGAACCCGGACATGCGCCCACGCGCGCCTCTGCCCGCAAGGTCTAGGTCGAGAAAGGCCTTAGTCAATTTACTTCCAACAGATCCAAAAATCCAATCCAGGTTGCCCTCGACCCCAACTCTCGCTCTCTCATGCGAAAAATGCCAGCAGCTGTCACCAAGCGTTTGCAACTCTACAAAGGTGAGTTCCGCGCCATCCCCGACAAAAACCTCCACAGTGCCCGCGTGCAGTTGCTCTTTTTTCATCGCTCTAGAACACAATTCATGCACAAATGTGAGCGATGCTCCTTGCTCTACTATCACCACGACGCGCGAAAACTGCGCGAGACCATTGGACCACAGCACCGAATGGAGCGGTCGCTTGAGCACGACACCGGCCGGCACCAACACGAACACACCTTGGTCGGCGAGCGCCGCAGCCATGGCAGCGTGTTTGCCTTCCCGGCTCGGGACAAGTTTGCCGATATGACGCGCTACCTGCCCTGGGTGGGTGCGAGTAGCAGCAAGCAAATCCGTGAATAGCACGCCCTGCTCGGCGGCCTCATCATCCAGAGTGCGCTCCACAATTTGCCCGTTAGCAACAATAATCTGGCCGCCCTGCTTTCTACTCACCAGAGGTTTTTTAAAGCGAGCAGGGACACGCCCATTTGACCCAGACCGCGACACATTCCCTAGGAGCGTATCTGGCACTACCTCATTCCATCGTAGCGCCCGTATGTCTGTCCGGCGCCATGCCTCGTCTTCAAGCGTCGGCATCGGCATGGCCCGATATGCCCGCCACGCCCGCATGCGCTCATCCGCGTACCATTCGCCATCATGCAGCACTTGCGAAAGCCTTTGGATGTCAGCTTTCTCCAGCAAAAGGTCCGCTCCGGCGTCCCGCGCTTCTTGCTTCCCGATTGCAGCACTTTTAGCTTTCGTCATCTCTCAGTCGGCCTTACCCGCCCAATCCAGCAAAACGGGGCGAGGTAAGAGCATCACCGCGCCTCATTAACACCCATTTTCGCGCCTCATTTCCCGCGTCAGCCAATCGAACCTTCCATTTGCAGCTGAATCAATCTGTTCATCTCAATCGCATATTCCATCGGAAGTTCTTTTACCAACGGTTCGATGAAGCCGGACACCACCATCGATGAAGCTTCCTCCTCGGAGAGACCACGGCTCATTAGGTAAAAGAGCTGGTCCTCGCCGACCTTGGAGACTGAGGCCTCATGCCCTACCGAAACGTCGTCTTCGTCAATCTCGATATACGGATATGTGTCCGAGCGAGATTGGTCGTCAATCAATAGCGCGTCACACACCACATTCGACCGCGCCCCGCTGCAACCTTCGTACACCTTCAATAACCCCCGGTACGTCGCGCGCCCCCCGCCTCGCGAAATCGATTTCGAGATGATTTTTGATGTCGTTTTTGGCGCGCCGTGCACAATCTTCGCACCAGCATCCTGATGCTGGCCCGGCCCGGCAAACGCTATCGAGAGAACCTCCCCGTGCGCGCCCGGTTCCAGCAGGTACACAGACGGATATTTCATGGTAAGTTTGGAGCCAAGGTTGCCGTCCACCCATTCCATCACCGCATCTTGATACGCGGCAGCCCGCTTCGTCACCAGGTTGTACACATTTGACGACCAGTTCTGAATGGTAGTGTATCGACAACGGGCGCCCTTCTTCACCACTATTTCCACTACCGCGGAGTGGAGAGAATCGGCAGCATATGTTGGCGCCGTGCATCCTTCCACATAATGCACCTTAGCGCCTTCGTCCACTATGATTAGCGTTCGCTCGAATTGCCCTGCATTCCTAGAATTGATTCGAAAGTATGCCTGTAGCGGCATTTCCACATGCACGCCCGGTGGCACATAGATGAATGAACCCCCTGACCACACCGCAGAGTTCAGCGCTGCGAATTTGTTGTCGGTCGGTGGAATGAGCTTGCTAAAATACTCCCCCACCAGCGCTTCGTGCTCGCGAAGTCCGTCATCCATGCCAAGGAAAATAACGCCTTTCGTTTCTAAATCCTTCTGAATATTGTGATACACCACCTCAGAATCGTACTGCGCGCCAACACCGGAAAGAAAGCGCTGTTCCGCCTCCGGAATTCCAAGCCGGTCGAAAGTATTCTTCACCTCATCAGAGACGTCGTCCCAACTCCGCGCACCCTCATCCGGCGGTTTGATGTAATAATAGATGTCGTCGAAATCTATCTGACCAACATCTCCTCCCCACTCGGGCAGAGGCTTCCTCAAGAAAATGTCGAGCGACCGATGCCTGAATCGACGCATCCATTCGGGCTCATCCTTCAAGTCGCATATCTGGTCAACGACATCATGGTCGATACCCTTGCGCGTCTTGTATGTGTACGTGTCCTTCTCGTGAAAGCCGTACTTCTCGGTGTAACTCTCGTTGATTGCCGTTACGATGGCCTGTTCTTGCGAAGTCATCTCAACTCCCGTAGATATCTACGGCGAAATTCGAGGCCACAGCCATCATGCGCCAACCCCATTACCATGCGCAGCGCGCACCCACTCGTAGCCGCGCTCCTCGAGTTGATGCGCCAAGTCCGCACCGCCAGATTCAACAATGCGGCCCTCAAACATCACATGCACTCGGTCAGGTTGAATGTATCTCAGCACGCGTTGATAATGCGTAATCACCAGCACACCCAGGTCGGGACCGACAAGCTGGTTGACCCCGCCAGCTACAATCTTCAGTGCATCAATGTCAAGGCCCGAGTCGGTCTCGTCAAGGATGGCGATATCAGGCTCTAGAGTCGCCAGCTGCAGAATCTCGGCGCGCTTCTTCTCGCCGCCAGAAAAGCCGTCATTCAAGTAGCGTCCGGCCACATCCTCCGGCATGTCCAGCGACGCCATCTTCTCCCTCAACAGGCTGCGGAACTTCCTAATCGAGATCCCCCGGTCTTTCGGGTCTTCGGCTTTTCTGCGGGAGTTGATCGCAGTGCGCAGAAAGTTTGCCACCGTTACGCCCGGGATTGCCACCGGATATTGAAAGGCTAGGAAAAGCCCCATCCGCGCACGTTCATCCGGGCTAAGTTCCAGCACGTCGATTCCCTTGAATGTTACCTGCCCGGCCGTCACTTTGTAGCCAGGGTGGCCCATAAGCGCATACGCGAGCGTGCTTTTTCCGCTACCGTTCGGACCCATCAAGGCGTGGATTTCGCCTTGTTTTATTTTCAGGTCAACCCCGCGCAATATATCCTTGTCCGCAATTGATACTTGGACGTTCTGAATCTCAAGCATTGATGCCATTGTTGTGCAACTCCCGTGTTCTGATGTGAGCGGCGGAATTATACCATTCAGTCATTCGGGCGTCAATATTTCAGACGGCCGTCTTTTTTATCCGTGTGCGGGTGCGCTCTAAATGATCTACCTAATCAACCTCCAGCACAGTCAGATCGTCAAGGTTGCCCTCGATTGTCATCACCGATACCGCTGTCCAACCGCCGTTCGATGACGGCCGAGGCGCATTGGTTATGACCACCCATTCGCCATCGCTGCTACGGCCTGTAAGCGTGACGCAGTCCCCCTCCAAAATATACCCGATGGCCCGAAACGCAGTCGCCGGGCCCGTGCGCACATTCACCGATGCCACATTCGGGCATGCTCGTAGTTCCACCGGGGTAGGCGTCAGCGCCGCGCGAGCAGCATCCGCGGTCGCCGTAATACCAGCGGTGTAATCTAGCAGCGCCCCACGGGTAGCAGTGGCATGCAGCGCCTCCACCGTGGCAGTGTAGGCGAGCGTATTCGCCTCGTATTCCGTCGGCATATCGGTAACCTGACCCGTCGGTTTCTGCGCCACGAGCGTTACCGCAGCTTCCATGCTTTCACCAACACCTGCAGGCCGCCGCACCGCCCCAACAAAGTACAATCCGTACCCAACTGCAGCCAACATACCCACAAACAGTCCCGTGGAGATGCCCACCGATATCAAGCTCTTGCGCCGGTTCGAGGCTGAATCTCGGCCAACCTGGGCTTTGGAGACGGGTACCTCATTCTTCGTCCCGCGAGCGGCCCGGCTGCGCTGCACATAAGCGACACGCCGCATAGGGTCTTTCAACTCCCGATAGGCCCATTCGATCTCAGCCAATGTCAAATTTTCATCAGCAGAAGGATTCTCATCCCCTCGCTGAACATTCATCATTCTGTAAGCCGCCTCGATGACCCTCCATTCTGTATCGGGCGCGACGTCAAGAATATCGAAAGGGTCGCGCTTATCCATTGGTCATGGTTTTCCCGTGTAAACATACATATCTTGACACGCCATTCCGACAATGATACACTGGTTCAAGGTCGAGTTGACCTCGCATCCACAAGAAACATGCCCGACACGCCCGCAGCAAATACCGCCGAAAACCCCGAAGCCAACGCGATACGCGACGCTCTCCGCGAAGTAATGGATCCTGAACTTGGGATGAGCGTGGTCGAGCTGGGCCTCATCCGCGACATAGAAATCAATGCAGAAAGCGCCACTGTCTTCATGATTTTGACCACACCTTTCTGTCCCTACGGCCCGGCATTACTGGAATCCGTTCGCACCACTGCGGAGAAAGCAGCATCCGTGCCAACCGAGGTGGAGATGGGTACCGAAATGTGGACGCCCGAGATGATGGAAGATGGCGCCGGCGGAGATTGGGGCCTGTTCTGAACCAGTCCCGCCGACCTGCGCGCTCGCCAATCAATATACTGCGATCTCTCCCGCGCGCCCGCCAACTGCCTCACCCACAACGAATCCAAACTGGCCCCGCTCATCCAACTCACGCAGGAAATCCGCTACACTCTCCGCCGCAACCGCGAGCAAAAGTCCGCCCGACGTTTGTGGGTCAAACAGGAGCCGGCGTTTCCATTCGGTAAGACCGCGCTCCCACTTCACCCACTGGCTATAATAGTCGGCGTTACGCGTTGCGCCGCCGGCGAAATTGTCTGCACGCGCATACTCCTCTGCGCCCTCCATCCAACACAACTGTTGCCATGCAATTCGCAATCCACACGCTGATTGAGTTGACATTTCATGCGCGTGGCCGAGAAGGCCGAAGCCGGTCACATCAGTAGCGGCGTGCACCTGCGGATGAATGCTTTGCGCCGCCTGCATTGCCCCGCGGTTTAGCGTCGCCATAATTCCCACGCACGTCTCTACATGCGCATCAGCAGCGCTTCCGCGTTTTATCGCGGTGGTTATCGTGCCGCTCCCCAGCGGCTTTGTCAGTACCAGGACATCCCCGTGCAGCGCGCCTCCTTTGCGTAACAAGCGCTCCGGTTTCACCAGCCCGGTCACCGCTAGTCCATACTTGGGCTCGCGATCAACAAGCGTGTGCCCCCCGGCCAAAAACGCACCAGCTTCGCTCACCTTGTCGGCTCCCCCACGTAACACGGATTCGAGCATGGTTTCGTCTGCGTTGTCCGGCCACGCTACCAGATTAATCGCCAGTAGCGCATCGCCGCCCATCGCGTAAACATCAGAAAGCGCATTTGCAGCACCGACAGCGCCATACAGGTAGGGATCATCCAACACCGGCGGAAAGAAATCCGCCGTCATAATGACCGCCCTCTCGTCATCTATCTGAAAGACGGCAGCGTCATCAGGCCCGGCCAGGCCCGCCAACAGCTCAGGCGGCGCGATAGCGGCGTATTTCTCACGCAACGGTTCCAATATTTCCCTCAGCACCTGAGGGTCCAGCTTAGCCGCTCAACCGGCGCACGAAGCCAGCGTCGTTAGCTTTATGCCCTTTCCGAATGCCAGTTGCCTGTCGGGAGTCTTGTTCGTCACACCCACTATTCTATCACCGCTGCCACCGCGCGAAAACGCCTGTATAATGAAATCATGCTAGCGCCGCTCACACGCATTGAGGCGAAAATTGAACATCTGCTAGAGCGCAATTTCGTCAATCTGTGGCAGAAACATATCGACCCGCACACGGTTGCGCGCGAGCTCGCCCGTGCACTGGAAGACCGCGCATCCACCGGACCCACGCGGAGAGCCCGGCGCGCCGCCCCCAGCACCTACGAAGTGCGCATGCATGCGCTCGACGCCGCTGCGCTTCTGCATAGCGTGCCGGACTTTCCTGAGCGAATGGCCGTCCAGCTTCTCCGAATCGCGCGCGAGTTAGACCTGATGCTTGTTGTCTCGCCATCCGTCCGCATGGTTTCGGATGACACTATCCCGCAAAACTCTCTCCGCATCTACACTGATGTTTGCCCGCCGGTTCCGGAAGCAACCCGTCAGATAACGCCACTGCAAGGCCACCACATTCCACGTGATTCACCCGCAGCACACGCCTATTTGATAATTGATGGTTGCCGCGAGGTCTCCCTGCCAAAGCCGCTACTCACGCTCGGGCGCAGTGTGGAAAACGACATTATTTTGGAACAATCCGGCGTCTCTCGCAATCATGCCCAGTTGCGCCGCCGCCAGCAACGTTGGGTGCTGTTTGACCTTAATTCCAGTGGCGGCACTTTTGTAAACGGTGAGCGCATTTCCGAGGCCGCGTTGCAAGCCGGCGACGTGATTTCACTGGCCACAGCAAAGCTCATTTTCGCCGAAGAACAGGGCGGTGCCGGGCAGCGGCCCCAATCAGCGCCTTTCGCCGACCCCACCCGCCCGTTACACCAAGACAGGTAAATTCCATGAGCCTCGTGAGTCCGTATCAGGTGTTACGCGTCCTGATATTTCTCGCTCTATACGCATTCATCGGACTGGTCTTGTGGATGCTCTGGCAGGACATCAAATCGACGCGCCGCCTAATCGCTCTAACCACAGTGCCGGCCGGCGAATTGGTGGAACTCAGTAGCGAGCAATCTCACCCGCTCATGCCGGTCACCTCCCTGGGGCGGGCGAGCAGCAACGTAATCGCTCTGCCAGACCCGACCGTCTCGCTGGAACACGCCCTGATTACCCGCCGCGAAGGAGTATGGTGGCTCGAAGACCTTCATTCTCGAAACGGAATTCATCTGAATAGTCAGCGGCTGGAAACGCCTGCGGTCATCACTAGTGGCGACATTATCTCCATCGGTCATTCCCGATTCAAAATACATATTCACCCGACTTCTTCATAGCTTCAGCCGCGTCGTCTTTTTCACTTAGAGAGCCATAATGCCGGCAGAAAACCTTTCATGAAAAATGTCCATCAAACCCGCTGCCGATCTACTTGTGCTGAACGCACCCGACGGATACATCCAGAAAACAGATCGTCTATTGCCCAAGGGCGCGAGACGCACAGATAGCCCGCGCGATGAACACGCCAGCGTGCAACTGTTGGCTCGCGACAGCGCCGAATTGGAAGCGAAATTGGCGGATGCGCTGCACTCGCTGTCGGACAGTGGGCATCTCTGCATTTGTTACCCCAAGAAGAGCTCGCGCATTCAAACCGATTTGTCTCCCAGAATAAGGGCTGGGAGGGTGCGCACGCCTTGGGTCTGCGCGGCGTCGCATTAATTTCACTCAATGATAACTGGTCGGCGTTCGGCTCTCGCCGCGAGCGCACCTCGACTGCCGATGGCCCACTACCTCAACAATACCTCGGCAAAAAGGCCGCGCTGCTGTCCACTTACCAGCGTGTGATGGAAGAGACAAAGGCATGCAGGCCAGACGTGACGGTATCGGTTCGCAAAACCTATGTTAGCGCCGCGCGCAAGATGCAGTGCGCGGTGATCAAGGCGAGTACACGATCGCGCATCGACCTCGACCTGCGGCTACGAGAGCATGGTTTCGGCACACGTCTGGTGGCCGTCGGCAGTTTCGACAGCAGTTCCACCACACACTGGGTCGCGCTGCACTCCCCGAATGATGTCGATGCTCAGCTTACTGATTGGCTCCGGGTATCCTATCGGCAGGCCAGGTGAGGGCGACGCGGCGCGCTCATTCGGCATCTACCGTGGGGCCATCCATGTCGGTCGCCAAAGTCTGAACGTCACTCTCGCGCCAATCACCCTGACGCACAATCTCAATGTCGCCGAACTTTTCGTCCTGCACCACCTGCACCATGTTGCGCCGTGATAACTCCAGAATAGCCAGGAAAGTGGCCACGATTTCACCGCGCGAGCGTCCTCCGCCAAGCAGCCCAAAGAAGCTTGTCTGCAG
>CAJWGI010000002.1 GCA_913031335.1 uncultured Anaerolineales bacterium
CCACAAGGTCGAAGCGCCGCGAGCGGGCAAAATCCTGCACGTGCGCCCATTCTTCATTGCTGAAACCATCCGGCTGCACCAGGAAAGTCGCGCTCTGAAAGCCGCGTAAGGCGACCACCTGCCGCTCCACGGGTACCGTGCCGGGCAACTGCTCCAGCGCCCCAAGCGCCAGCCCATATACGCGTAGCGACTCGGAGGGCGGCGACTGCAACCAGCGGCTGACCACAAACATGCCGCCCGGCGCCAAGTGCTCCAGGTAGGCCAACATTGCCTCAACCGTCAGACTGTAGTTTTCGACCAGGCTGTAAGCGCCAGAGGTGATGGGGCGGTTCGGGTCAGTCAAGGCCAGTTGGATCACGTCGTACCGAGCGGCGCTGCGCTGCAGAAATGCGCGGATGTCCTCCGTAATCACCGTCACGCGCCTGTCGGAGTACAGGCCTGCGGCGAAATCCCCATAATCGATCCGCAGCACGGACGGAATCAGCGCCTCGCGGTGTGTGACCGCCACGCGCTCGGCGCCCTGCGCGAGTGCCACGGTCACATCCAGGCCCCCACCCGGTTCGATGACTAATGCTTGGGCAGCCGGGCGGAGTTCATATGCCAGAGACGCGGGCAGGTTCCCGGCCAGCGCCAGCGTACGCGGGTCCTCAAGGTCAAGGCGGCTAATTGGCGACGGCGCATCTCCATCGGTAAAGATAGCAGCTTGAACTGGTGGCGGGTTCTGGTACGCGAAGCTTATGCCAGGAAGGATGCGTATGCTGCCGCTCTCAACCACATCCACACGCGTCGCGCTGCTCCAGCGCTTCACGGTCTGCCGGGCATCCGGCAGCAGCCTCATGCGGGCCAGCGGTTTGTATTCCGAAAGGCGCAGCCTGAGCAAATCCGGTGGCCAGATAAGCCCAATGGTCAGCGCCAGCAGCAGAAGAAAAAAGGGGTAAGAATGAAATCGTAAGGTTGTTTTCGCACTGTGCCTCACGCCTGCATCACTCCTTTTCCCGCGTCCCACCTGAAGCAGTGTCACTGCCGCCAGCGCGCCGAGCCACGCAGAGCCCAGCACCACCCCCTCGCCCCCAATCCATGCCGGCACGATCAGAGCCAAACCTGAACCGAGAGCCGAACCCAAAAGATTCGCGCCGTACAAGCGGTGTGAATGTTCAGGCCGCGTCGCCAGCAGCGCACCCACCACCACTCCAACCAGACTGAAGGGCACAGCCACAGCGAGAAAGTTTACCGCCAGTCGCCCGATTTGCATTGCGTCCCAGGCAATACTGAATGAATCGAACGGGAAGTGATTGAGCACCAAGTAACTTCCCGGAACGGTCAGGGCGAAGCCAGCGGCCAGACACGCCAAGCTATGCCTGCGGGCCAATCGCCTCGCCAGTCCCGGCACGCTCGCCAGCAGAGTTCCACCGACGCTCAATCCAAGCAGCGCCAGACTGACAAGCATGAAGGCAAAATGGTAAAACTGGGCAACCGAGAACAGCCGCGTCAGGCCTATCTCGAAAAGCAACGCCCCCGCGGAGAGCAAGGCGAGTGGCAGGTAGAGAGTCATATTCCCACTACCTCAGCGCAGAAAAGCGAAACTCCGCTGTTCATCAAACCGGTGCAGTCCTGCGGCTAGTGCAGCCTGGATTGCCCGAGAGAATTCCGCCGCTCTCACGGAGCAGTTGAGCTCCGCGTAGTTCGTCGCGCTGACCTTGAAAGCGGGGCGGTACTGGTCCATTATATTGATGTAGGTATCCGGCGAGATTTCTCCGGCAAGAAAGGCGAATACCCTTTCAGCGTCTGCCGCCATTCCCGGCATCACTAGGTGCCGCACCAGCACGCCCCGAACGGCCAGACCGTTCTCGTCAAGCTGCAGGTCTCCGACCTGCCGGTGCATCTCCCTGATGCTCTCCCGAGCTACGCTTGGATACCTGACTGCCTTTAGATACCGCCTCGCCAGTTCCGGGTCCCAGAATTTGAAATCGGGCATGTAGATATCTACCAGACCCTCCATCAGGTGAAGGCTTTCCAGAGAATCGAAAGCGCTGGTGTTGTAGACCAGTGGCAGGCGCAGGCCCTTTTCTACGGCCAGGGGTAGGGCTTCAACGATCTGAGGTACAACGTGTTCCGGCGTGACGAAGTTGATGTTATGGCAGCCCTGGCTTTGGAGTACTAGCATCATGTTAGCCAACTGCCCGGCCGTGGTGGCGCTGCCGGACACCTCCGCTTTACTCGGACGCTGACTGATGTCCCAGTTCTGGCAAAAGACACACCTGAGGTTACAGTGGGAGAAAAAGATGGTACCGGATCCATTCAATCCCCGGAGGCAGTCCTCTTCACCCTGGTGGGGCCCGTAACTGCCTACCCGGGCGTAGCGCCCGCTTTTGCATACCGCCCACTTGTCCTCCGACCGGTTGACGCCGCAGTCCCGCGGACAGACGCAACATTCCCTGAGCATTTCCCGGGCTTGGGCCACTTTCGTCTCCAGCAGCCCAGAATCCCGGACATGAAGGTAAGCCGGCCAGGTGTGAGTATCACCCTTTACCAGAGAGTCCATTGTTGCCCCGGCGGGGACAACCTACTCAGGCCGCACAGAGCCTCTGGCGTCATAGCCAGGTGCCCGGTGTTTTCCTCAGCCGTATCGCCGCCGTTTCGTGCAACAGCGGCACTTGCGCGCGGAGTTCCACAAAAGGCTGGCGGTCACTGCCCGCATGCGGCGGGCTAGCGGCGGAAAGGTAACGAATGGCTTCAAGTAGGCTGGTCATTCCCTGCGCGTTTCACCCCGCCAAAATGAGCGACCCGGAAGGCAGCCGGCTTTCAAAACGCCGATGGTTGCGAAAGTTGGTGAGGGATAGGTCGCCAATTCGCACGCTGTTTACTCAGCCCACTGCCGAAACGAAAACAATCGTGACCGCATTATAATCCGAATGCGGTAGCCCCGTTCTACAACATTGCGGGGAACAACCAAACACTCTCGGATTTTTCTGAGAGCACGGCACCCAGTTGCCCTGTTGATCCCCCTAGCCTGCTCCACGGCGTGACAGCCACCCTTGTGTAACACCTGGCCCATTTCCACATAAGACAGGAGAACTGTTCGCTACAAATCAGGTGTCTCCAGAAATCGAGCGCTGCGGCGCTCGCTGAGCATCTGCAATCATGGCACGGTATTTGCAACCCCACAATTACTCAACGCGACATCCGGCATGAACTCAACCAGGAGGCCAACATGCCAAACGCAGAACATGAATTGGACCTACCGTTGATTCCGCTTCCAAAGATTGCGAATTTCAGCACCGAAAAACTGCTCGAGTTTTGTTATGCTACGATGGTGCAATGATGGCTATTCGTGTTAGCAGTGGGGCTGGCCGTGTGGTGTTTTCCAATTCAACGTTGATACGCGAGGGCTGCTAGAGCATCATGCTCGCTGCAATCATGCTTGTGCTGACTGCCACCGCCACAATGTTCGTGAGATACTGCTTGAAGAACTAGCTGCATAACTAACCCATTTTGGACAAATTTCCACAATGGGACAATCTGCCATATTATGGTGCGCCACTATCATGATATTGTGGCGCTTTTGATTCGTAGTCGTGCGTTATTTCAGCTGAATCATTGTGATCTAAGAGACATGAACAGCAGGAGTCAACGCTACACTTGCGGCATGTTAGCAATGCTGTACGTTCCGCCATCAAAGGCAAGTTCACGAATCAAAGTCCTGACAATTGTTACAATATCAGCAATATGAAGGCCCAGTTGGCAACCACTCTCCTAGATGACACACAATCCCGGACGACGCTTTAATTACTTCCATGTAAAGCGAGTTTTGTTTTTGGGCAGGCCTGCCCTGCAACTGCAGCCGTCATCGCAAGATCAGAAAGAAAATCCCTAATCGCAGCCTGTGGGTTTTTGTCGGGGAAACTACTACTGCATCGCCACAGCAAGGGTTTGGCACGCAGGACAACTCTGGTCCGGGCGCACGATAGAGTAACCGGCTTGCGGATCGTCATCGAGACTCTTCACCATGGCAAAATTCACGTTATCAGCCGGATTATGTCCATCTGGCGCGCCAGAGTGACGACCTGCCTGAGGTAAGCGACGTGCTGTGCGACGATCATGTTAATCGGTGGACGCCAAGAGAATTACGGCGGAAGATATCCCAATTCCTCCCCGCTCAAGTAGCCCAATTTAGTTATTCAGATGGGCTTGCCGCCTGCCATGACAGTCAGGATGATCCACCCAAACACCATGCAGTGAATCTGTCGCGCTGTGAAACGCTGACCTGAGGAGAAAGGCTTGTTATTAGTCATCGGACGTTGATCTAGCAGGTTTTCAAACAACATGGCGGCCCACCTTTTCGAGCCGCCAGATCTGCCAACCAGCATTACAGCGATTTTGGCATGTGAGGCCTGTTTCTGCAATCAACGAGTGCGGCCTCTACTTGAGCAGCTCTGCCGCACCGAGCTTAATGGCAATCCCAGTCACCCTTGGTAGCGGTCATATCCTCGCTGAGGTCCCATAACTTGGCGGCAGCAGCCATGTCCTTAGCTCTCTTCGATGGTTCCTTCGGTTTGCAGTCGTACAGATACTCACCAGTTATGCCTTCCGCCTCCTCCGAGACGGCCGCCCAGACCACCGTCTCTGCTCCCTTGGTGTCTTGACGCTGGACGGGACGCGTGAGAACCATCATGGCGCTAGCAAGGAGGCCATTGTTGTGGCTGAAACCGGTATTAACAAAACCGGGATGGACGGCGTTAGCGGTGACTTTAGAGCCTTTAAGGCAGTGTGCCAATTGCCGGGTGAAAAGGACGTTGGCCAGTTTCGACTGACTGTAAGAACGCCATCCCCACAAAGGCTGGTGTTTGGAGAACTGCAAGTCATCCCAATACATCCTGCCTGTTTGGTGGGCATCCGAGGCGGTGTTAACGACCCTAGCGGGGGATCTCTCAACCAACAGGTCTTGAAGTAGAGTGGTGAGCAGGAAGTAGGCGTTGTGATTGAGTGCCCAAGTCCTCTCGAAACCCTCACTAGTAAGCTCCCGCTGCGAAAAGATGGCTCCGGCGTTGTTTATGAGTACATCAAGCCGACCATGTTTGGTGCGAACCCGGTCAGCGAGATTCCGCACCTCAGACTGCAACATCAGGTTGCAGATCTCTCCATCTATGGACCTCGCTCCTGGCACTGTATGCAGTTCAGCCACGAGTCGGGCAGTGCGCTTATTACTCCGTCCGACAACGATGAGAGTGGCCCCGGTGGTGGCGATTTCCTGCGCCGCTCTCCTCCCTATTCCGCGAGTGGCTCCTGTGATGAGTACCACCTTACCTTCCATGCTCCGTTTTGTGAATGCCGTCATTGGGTTACTCCTCTCAATAAGTGACTTCTGGGCATCGGTTCAATATACGATACGTTAGCTGGAATGTTAATCCCCCTACCCCTGCCGCGACGTGACCGGCGGCGAGAGACGCCTGACCCGCTTCAATATGCAGCGGATTATTCCATTTCAACGGGCCAGCCCCGTGTGCGAGTGGGGTTGGCAATCGCACGGATTCTCGCCTCGAAACTTGGCCTTGCGCAAACTGGAAAGATATAGTACCATTACCCGCTGAGTTAGGAGCAGGCAGACGACCGATTTGTTGGTAGGACCTCAGAAGGACACCCCAGCAACACCTAAGCTCACAGAGTAAGAGTATCAATCTCAAAAAGGAGAATCTATTCTCATGGCCGAACGTGAAAACGGCACTGTCAAGTGGTTCAATGGATCCAAAGGTTTTGGATTCATCGAACGCCAATCCGGCGACGATTGTTTCGTGCACTACAGCGCCATCAATGCCGATGGCTACAGGGATCTCGCTGAAGGACAACATGTTGAGTTTGAAGTTGAACCTTCCGACAGAGGCCCTAAAGCCATCAATGTCTCGGTAGTCTAGAGTCTGTCAGTATATCCGTCGAAGTCAGTCGTCTGTCAGGGGCACACGTAACACCAACCACGGATACCCAAACACGAAGCGGCGGCAACTTCTCGCGAGGTTCGCCGCCGCTTTTTGATTCGCGCCGGCGCGCCGAGAGGCGGGTATGGTAAACTCCTCCCGGCAGCCCTCTCTCTCAACGGCGACACGATCTGGACGTGAAAACCAAACTTGCCCTCACCGCGCTATTGGCCCTGGTGCTCGCGCTGGCGGGCATCGGCATTTGGGCCCGCGGAAACGCCCGTCTCGCGCCCGAGCCATCTGAAACCACAACCGATGTGCCAGCAGCCACGGCCACGCTGCCCGCCACGACCACACTAGCACCCACGGCCACGGTCACGCCCGTGCCCACGCAGCCGCCGACCGCGATGCCAGAGCCAACTCGCACCGCCGAGCCAACAGCGACGACCGCGCCCAGCACTACGCACATGCCGACTCTCACTGAAGCCGCGCCCGACACGCTGGCGACAATCGCGGCCATGCCGGTTCCGGAGAGCGACCTGCGCGAGATTGCCATGCGCTTGCGCGGCCACGCCGACATTCCCGTCACCGTCAGCGCACAACCCGCCGAACACAAACGCGGCGACATCATCAAATTCTCCGCGACAAACCTGGACACGGACGAACAGTTCAACGTGGCCGCCGAGCTGGTCTATGCCGGCCCGCGCGTACTCTTTTTTGCCGAGCCGCAGCTTCAAGTGCAACCAGCAGAACTGCAAGCGCTGCTCAACAATTTCGAGCAGCGCATCATCCCCACTGTGCGCGAGTTTTTTGGCCGGGAGTGGTCGCCCGGAATCGACGGTGACCCACGGCTATACATTCTCTACGCCGAAGGATTGGGAGGCTCGGTGGCGGGATATTATTCTTCCACGGACGAGTACTCCCGTCTCGCGCACCAGTATTCCAACGAAAAGGAAATATTCTACCTGAACGCGGACATCATTGCGCTGGACGACCCCGGCCTGCCCGGCACGCTGGCGCACGAATTCCAGCACATGGTGCACTGGGCAAACGATTCCAACGAAGAAACCTGGATGAACGAGGGCGCCTCGGTGCTGGCCGAGCTGCTCACCGGGCACAATCCCGGGGGCTTCGACTTCGTCTTTGCTGTCGACCCGGACGTGCAGCTGAACGCGTGGAGTGAGAGCGGCGGCGGGCCGGAATCCATTCCCCACTACGGGGCCGCGTTTCTTTTCCTTGATTATTTCCTCGAGCGCTTCGGCGAGAGCGCCACCCGTGCGCTGGTGGCGCATCCTGCCAACGGGTTGGCGGCCATGGATGCGGTGCTGCAGCAGCTCGGCGCGGTCGATACTCTCTCTGGAAATCCCATCACCACAGATGCGGTTTTCGCCGATTGGGTGATCGCGAATTATCTGGGCGACACGTCATTGGCGGATGGGCGCTTCGGTTACAGCAAATACGCCGCCGCCCCCCGCGTGATGCCGACAGCCAACTTCGGCTGCACGGCCCCACCGGGCGAAATGAGCGTGCATCAATACGCGGCAGATTACATCACCATCGACTGCCCCGGCGCAACCAGCGCCACTTTCAGCGGCGCTCAGCAGGTTCGCGCGGTTCCCGCCGGGCCGCATTCCGGAGATTTCATGTTCTGGGGAAACCGGCAGGACAGCAGCGACAGCATGCTCACGCGGGAATTCGACCTCACGCTAGTCTCCGGCGCTACGCTGACGTACTGGGCGTGGTGGGCGCTCGAAGAAAACTACGATTACGCCTATCTGGTCGTGTCAAGCGACGGCGGGGAAAGCTGGAAAACAATGCGGGCGCCCGGCGGCACGGATGAAAACCCGACCGGGAACAATCTTGGCTGGGGTTACCACTACAATTCGGGCGGAGCGGCGCAGCCGGTGTGGGTGCAGGAGCGCGTCGATTTGAGCGCGTTCGCTGGGGAGAGAATACTCGTGCGCTTCGAATATCTGACCGACGCCGCCGTGAACTGGCCCGGCATGCTGCTGGACGACATCGCCGTGCCCGAAACTGGTTATGCAGCAGATTTCGAGAACGGGCCGGGCGGCTGGGAGAGTCGCGGCTGGGTGCGCTTCGACAATTCGCTGCCGCAACGCTGGCTCATTCAGGTGGTTGACGCGGCCACCAGCAGCGTGCGCCGCGTGAAAACCATCGACGGCAGCGCGGACATCAAACTTTCAGACGGGGCCACAATCGTGGTTTCGGCGCTCACCCCTTACACCACCGAGCCGGCGCATTACCGGCTGGAGTTGAATTCAAATTAACCGCAGGCAGCTATCCGATTTCTGCGTGGCGGGCGAAGCGCGCGCTCAACTCGGCGCGCTTGCCGACCGCGGCTTGCCGCGCCTCCCCCACCAGATGATCAACCTCAACCCTCACGCGCGCCCGCAACTCCTGTCCGGCCATCGGCGCCAGCAACAACGCCGCCACTGCACCGACCACCCCCCCGCACAGCGCTCCCGCCGTAAAAGTGATTGTGCGCATCGCTTCCCTCCTGAATTCCCACGCTGACAGCAATTATAACCCGCCGGCTCCCCCCGGTAAAGCATGCACGCCCACATATCCGGCGTCAACACCTGTGATAAACTCAGCCTGCTAAGGCAGAGGCCACAGGATTATGAGCACAAATGGCGCGCCCACATTGAAAGCGGTCGTCATCACGGGCGCATCCACGGGGATTGGCCGGGCGTGCGCGCTGCATCTGCACGCGCTGGGTTTTCGCGTTTTCGCCGGCATCCGCAAGACTGCGGATGGCGAGGCACTGCGAGCGGCCACCGGCGAGCGCTTGCAGCCTGTGTATCTTGACGTCACTGATGGCGAGAGCATCCGCGCGGCAGCGCGCACGGTCGAGGCCGGCTGTCGCGACGGCGGGCTGGCCGGGCTGGTAAATAATGCCGGCATTGCCGTCGCCGGCCCGCTGGAGTTTCTGCCGCTCGACTCGCTGCGCTCGCAACTGGAGATAAACGTCGTCGGCCAGATCGCGGTCACGCAGGCGCTGCTGGCGCTGCTGCGCCGTGCCGGGGGCCGCATCGTCAACATGAGCTCGGTGAGCGGGCGGGTGGCGGCACCATTTCTCGGGCCGTACTCCGCCTCCAAATTCGCGCTCGAGGCGCTCTCGGATTGCATGCGCCTCGAGTTGCGCCCGTGGGGTATATCGGTCTCGGTGGTGCAGCCCGGGCCGATCGCCACCCCTATCTGGAAAAAGTCGCGCGCGGCGACCAAAAACATGCTGGCTGAATTGCCTGCGCCAGCGCAGCAGCTTTACGGCGCGGCAACGAGAGCGGCCGGGAAATGGGAACGGGAGATGACGCGCGAGATACCCTCGCCGATGGTGGTAGCACGCGCGGTGGAACATGCCCTCACCGCGCCGCGGCCGCACACGCGCTACCGCATCGGTCGCACCAGCCTTATCGCCGATCTGGTGGCCCGTTTCGCGCCCGACCGGCTGCGGGACTGGCTGCTCGTGCGCCAGCGAGGATGATGATCCACGCTAGAAAGCGTCCACGCAGCCCGCAAAGCCCGACCTGAAAATGGTACAATGCGCCCCGGCTGCACGCCGGCGCTGATGACAAACGCAACCTGATGGAATACAATGCCCATTTCTCCTGCGTCCGCGGCTGCCCCGGTGAGCACTCGCTCTACACGGTCATCTATGCCTGCCCCGATTGTGGCGGTTTGTTGCAGGTGCGCCACAACCTGAAGGCGCTCCGCCGGCGCGGGCCGCAGGCATGGAAGCAATTGATGGATGCCCGCGTCGGCAGCACCGAGTGGCCGTACGGGAGCGGTGTCTGGGGCATGCGCGAATGGGTAGTGCCCGACCTGCAGGATCACAACGTCGTCAGCATGTACGAGGGCAACAGCAACCTGTTCTGGGCTGAGCGATTGGGCGCAAAATTGGGCATGCCCAACCTCTGGGTGAAACTGTGCGGCAACAGCCACACCGGCAGCTTCAAAGACCTGGGCATGACAGTGCTGGTCAGCGTGGTCAAGCAGATGATGGCCAGCGGCAGCCCGGTACGGGCCGTGGCCTGCGCCTCCACCGGCGACACCAGCGCCGCCCTTGCTGCCTACGCCGCCGCGGCCGGAATCCCCGCCATCGTCTTTCTGCCCAGCGACCGAGTCAGCCGCGCCCAACTCATCCAACCGATTGCCAACGGCGCGCATGTTCTGGCGTTGGAGACTGACTTCGACGGCTGCATGCACATCGTGCGGAAGGTGACGCAGGACAATAGTATCTACCTGGCCAACTCGATGAACAGCCTGCGCATCGAGGGGCAGAAAAGCGTCGCGGTTGAAATAGTGCGGCAGTTCGATTGGGAAGCACCCGACTGGATTGTGATGCCGGTGGGAAACCTGGGCAACATCAGCGCGCTGTACAAAGGGTTTCAACTCATGAAAGATCTTGGCATAATCACCCGCATGCCGCGACTGGCCGCCGCTCAGGCCGCCCGCGCAAATCCCTTTTACCAGAGTTTCCGCAACGGGTTCAAGGAGAAAGTATCGCTCTCGGCGCAGAGCACGCTGGCTTCGGCAATCCAGATCGGAAACCCGGTCAGCTACGAAAAAGCGGTGCAGGCCATCCGGAACACCGATGGCATTGTGGAAGAAGCCAGCGAACATGAGTTGGCCAACGCCGGCGCGCTCGCCGACCGCACCGGAATGTACACCTGCCCACACACAGCGGTCGCGCTGGCGGTGCTCTTCAAGCTTCTGCGCAAAGGCAAAATTGACCCCGGGCGAAAGGTGGTGGTGATCAGCACTGCCCACGGGCTGAAGTTCACGCGGGCAAAGCTCGGGTATCATCACGGCACGCTGGAAGACGTGGAGAGCGAACACATGAACCCGCTGCTGACCCTGCCGGCGGATGCCGGCGCGGTCAAGACGGCCATCGAGCGCACGCTGGAGGCGCACGCGTGACCCGCCCAGACAAGCGCGGCCTGCGCAAAAGGAAGGCTCAATAAGCAAGCACGCGCTGTTTCAGGGCCTGATCGTCAACGAAGCCGATGAGCCCGCCGGCGTTGCGCACATCGGCGAAGAAGCTCACTACGTCATCAATGACGTCGGCTTCAAGCGCCACGTCGCTGCCGAAGCAATCGACCGCGCCGTGCTGCGCGATTTGCGGGCGCAAATAACGCAGCATCAGGAACTGGTGAGCGACAGCACGCTGAAAATGCTCGGGCAGGACGACCTTTTCACTAAAGCAATGATCGATTCATCCCTCAAGAACATCGACGCCCACATGGACCAGTTGCTGCAGCAAGGGCTCCCGAGCGGCGCTAGGCAGTGGTTGGGTATGCTTGGTTTCCGCATCGTGGTCAACCACCACGGCGAGGTGCTCAAACTGAATCAGCCCGGGATTGCCGCCCCGGACGACGAAATCTGACCTCCATTCGGAAACATCCGTTTCCAATTCAACAATGGCATACCTCTTGCACCGCAAGGGTGGCGCCGAGGGTGTTTCTCGGTCAATCCCTGTGTATGAGTCCCGCCCGCGCCAATGGGGCGACCGGGGCGTCTCATTCCAGTACAAGAGGAGGTTCATTGTGAAAACACAATCCACGCACACAGTCCGGTGGTTTTTCATACTCGCTCTGCTGGGTGTTCTGGCGCTGGCGAGCTGCAACCGGTCGGCCACACAGGGCATCTTGCCGGAGGATGTGACTGTCGAGGAAACCACGGGTGAAGAGCCGGAGGACGCGGAGACACCGGACACCACCATGGAGGCGCTGCTCGAAGATGATCTGGCCTCCACCGGAGAAGGGATTGAGGTACCGTCTCTCGCCGAAGAAGCCGCCCCCGCAGAGGATGCCACCGAGGGCACAGAGCAATTGGCGGCCGAAGGCGAGACCACAGTCGAACCGCTTGCCGGCGAGGAGACGGCTGCCGATGGAAACGAAGACCTCGCGGCCGTCGAAGCGGAGACAACCGAGATTGACACTGCAGCGCCAGTTGGTGTGCCGGCAATAGGCAATGCGCCGGCCACCTATGTAGTCCAAGATGGCGACTGGGTGTACAAAATCGCGCGTACATTCAACATTGCGCCGCTTGAGTTGCTGGCGGCCAATCCGGTCATCGGGGCGGACCAGCAAGTTTATCCGGGACAGGAGTTGATAATCCCCGGCGCCGGCCTGGAAACGCCCGACGCGGAGCAAGGCTCCATCGAGGGCGCAACCATCATGGCTCCGGCAAATGCGGTGGCGGCCAGCACCTACCAGGTGCAAGCGGGCGACACCGTGTTTTCCATCGCGCTCAATCATGGCGTCGATGTGGATGCACTGGCTGAGAACAACGACATCGCAGCGCCGTACATGATATATGTCGGGCAATCGCTAGCAATCCCGGCGCAGTAAGCCAACGAAAGCAATCCGCACGTAACGCCAATGGCCGTCACTGCTTTCAGTGGCGGCCTTTTGATTCAACGGCGCCGCGCCTCTGGCGATGCTGGACGGCATGCCATACAATTGGCACATGCACGGCTATGGCGCGCCCTGATTCCACCCCACCACCAGCTCACAACGCCGCCGGCCAGTGGCCCACGCACGGCTGGCTGGGTCTCGGATTGATTGCCGTCTTCTGGCCCCTGAACTGGGCGCTGACCGGGTTGCGCACCCACTGGGGATTCTTCCCGCTCTGGCTCGGCTTCTGCCTGACGGTGGATGCAGCCACATTGCGGCGCACGGGCGATTCACTGCTGACGCGCGACCGGCGGGCTTATTTTTCCCTTTTCTTTTATTCCGCGCCGGCGTGGTGGCTTTTTGAAGCCATAAACTGGCGCACCCAGAACTGGCACTACCTCGGCCGCGAGTTCTTCTCCGATTGGGAATATTTCATGTTCGCCTCGCTCAGCTTTTCCACCGTGATGCCGGCCGTTTTTGGGGCCGCCGAACTGGTCGCCAGCCTGAGACCGGTACGGAGCATGCGCGCTGGGCCCGTGCTGCGCGTCTCCCGGGGCAGATTGCTGGCCATGTTTGGTGGCGGCTGGCTGCTACTGGCGCTGCTGCTAATATGGCCGGGTTTCTTTTTCCCGGCAGTGTGGCTTGCGGTGTTTTTCATCCTGACTCCGGCCAACGCGTGGCTGCGAAATCGCACCATCTGGAACGACACCGCCCGCGGCGACTGGCGGCCACTGGTCAGCCTCGCGCTGGGGTGCCTGCTGTGCGGGTTTTTCTGGGAGATGTGGAACTTCTTCTCATATCCCAAGTGGGTTTACCACATACCGTTCTTCGATTTCCTGCGTGTGTTCGAAATGCCATTACTCGGCTACGGCGGCTATCTGCCCTTTGCGCTGGAATTGTTCGCCTTGTATCATCTGCTGAGCAGCTTCACCCGCAACGGAGGGAGGAAGCAACTCTACCTGCGCTTTGCCGCACCCGTGTAGCCGCCGCACAGCATGAACAAGCACGCGAACGCCGACGCAGCGCCCGAAGCAATTGAAAGCAGCGGGGAGCGCACGCATGTGCCCGCCGAGTTTGCAGATTCAGCGGCCGGCGTGCGCGCTGCTGACGCGGAAATCCGCACTGCCCTTGCGGACGCCGGAATCACATGGCAGCAATGTCCACGCCGCAATTGGAATGGCAACGCGGAAGGCAGCGCCACGGCGAAGGCTTTCGCCATGCAGGGCATCCTGAAATACCACGGCCTAGCTGACTGGCACTGGCGCACTGCTTTCGTGCCCAGTATATCGGTCAACAACGACGCGGCGTACACAATCACGCGCGTGGATTTCGAGCCCGGCCTGATAACCGACATCCTGACAATCGACGGGAAGCCCACAGAAGGCCGCCCGCTCGAGCGCGTGACGCGTGTGCTGCATCATATCCGCGTTCTGGCCGGAAGCACAAGTGGGGCGCGCGTGCAATCCCGCAACGTGCTGACTGCCGGCATCGCGGCCAAGGGCCTCGGCACCAGCGCGGCCGCAGGCGCAGCGCTCGCCACCGCCGCTCTTGCGGCAGCTCTCGGCCCGGAAGCAGCCCGAAACCTACGGCTGGTCAGCTGCAGCGCACGTCTGCTGGCCGGTTCCGCTTGCCGCAGCACGGTCGGCGGTCTGGCGCTCTGGCTCTCATATCCCGGCATCGTCCATGATGATTGCTTCGCAGTGCGCATGGACGATGCCGAGCAGCTTGCGGATTTGCGCCTGCTCACGGTGCCGCTAGAATCCCGCGCCGGACTGCAGACCGAGCAGGCCCACCGCGTCGCGCCCAGCAGCGCCTTCTTCCGCGCCTGGATGCAAACCCGGCGTGACGATGTGCTGGCTTGCCTGCGGGCAACTTCACGGGGCGACTGGGAAGCCCTCGGCCGCCTCGCAGAGGTGGACAGCATGCGCCTGCACGGCGTCACCATGTCCGCCGACCGCGAACAACCACTCGTCGCCTGGGAACCGGAAAACATCTCTCTCTTCCACATGTGCCACCGCCTGCGCGCAAAAGGCGTGCCCGTGTATTTCTCGACCGACACTGGGCCGACCACGGTTTTCCTGACGCATGCGGATTATCAGCATGAAGTCATGCAGAGCATCTCCGCGCTCAGGTTGGGCGTGGAGATCATTCCCGGCCACGTCGCTGGGCCGGCAACGCTGCTGCCGCCCGAGCACGAGGAAGCGGTCGGACTGTAAAGCCCGCCCCATGATTGCTCCCGCGCTGACGGCAGCGCCAACGCACACGCTCTGTTTCCTCACCAGTGGCGAACGCGTGCTTATGCTGCACCGCCGCAAAGAACCGAACCGCGGTTTGTGGAACGGGGTGGGCGGCCGCATCGAAGCGGGTGAGACGCCCCACGCCGCCTGCCTGCGAGAGGTGCGCGAAGAGACCGGGCTGCAGCTGACCGCCGCTAGCTTCGCCGGACTGCTGAGTTGGTGCGCCCCCGCCGCAGACGGAGCACTGGCGCTGTACACCGCGCCGGCTCCCTCCGAGGAAGTGCACAGCTGCGATGAAGGCGATCTACGCTGGCAGCCAAGGCAGTGGGTATTCAGTTCAAGCGCAGTAGTCTCCAACATCCATGTATTCGGCCCGGCCGTGCTCAACGGCGCGCCGGCTTGCGTCTATCACTTCGATTACGGTAGCCACGGCCACATCCAGAGCCATGAGCGGCGGCCGCTGCCCGCTTCTTTTCGGGTCGCCCAACACGGAGCGAATATTTAACCTTTTGCATACACAGCACAGATATACTTACGGCATGTATCACCAGTGCTTTCAGCTCTTTCCCATTATAATCGAGCCGAAGCTAGGTGAAGAAAGGTGTAATCAGGGTCAGCGACGATGATGAGATTTGACCGTTTTACCGAACGCGCTCAAGACGCGGCCGCCCGCGCCTACGAGATCTTGCAGCGCTATGGACACAACCAGGTGGATACCGAGCATATTCTGCTTGCGCTGCTCGAGCAGCCCGAGGGCGTCATCCCGCAGATTTTGGAAATGCTCAAGGTGGAGGCGGAGCTGCTGCAGCAGCGGCTCGATGATGTGCTCCGCGCCAGCCCGAAGGCAGCCATTTACGGCGGCGGCACT
>CAJWGI010000003.1 GCA_913031335.1 uncultured Anaerolineales bacterium
GCTGGCGCTGCTGCGGGCAAACACGCGCGATGTGCTTTTCTTGCTGACGAGCGAAGGTACAGCCGCAGCCCTCGCCGTGCACGCCATTCCGATTGCCGCCGGCCCGCTCGCGGGGGCAGCGCTCCACTCAGTGAGCGCGCTCACTGAAAGGGACGAAGTGGTTGCAGCCGTAACGTTGCCCCACTCCGTCGACTCCGAATCTGCGGATGCGCTTTGCCTATTTCTGACCACTCGCAATGGCGTGGTAAAACGGTTGCGAGCTGAGCAATTGCCCGGGCCCTCCGCGCGCACTTTCCGAGTGATGAAGGTGGAAGCCGCTGACCGCGTGATTTCGTCCTGCTGGATCTCTGCCAACGAGGACGCCATGTTGTTCACTGCCGAGGGTCAGGGCATTCGCTTCCGCAGCAGCGCGGTGCGCACAACCGGGCTGGCAGCCGGCGGGGTGCAGGGCATCCGGATGGGGAGCACGGATGACTTCGTGATCGGTTGCGCCGCTGCACGGCCCGGTTCCGATGCTTGGACTATCGCGCGGAGCGGCGAGGCCAAACGCACCGCCCTCACCCAGTACCCGCTGCAAGGTCGCAACGGCAAGGGAGTGCAGGCGTGGAAACTGAGCGGCGGGCAGAGGCTGGCGGCTGCACTCGTGCCTCACCCTGATGACGACCTTGCCGTGGTCACCTCCACCGGAAAAGCGCGCGCACTCAAGGCAGGAGCGGCCCCGCGCAGAGGCCGTCCCTCCGGCGGCGCGCAGGCCGCGGAACTCGAAGCGGGTGAGAGCGTTGAGCGCGTGGTCGCCTTCCAGCCGCGCCTGACCGAGCGGCCGGAGGCACCTGAAGAGCAGCCGAAACCGCTCCGCACCGAACCCGCGGCAAGCGCGAAACCGAAGCCAAAGCGAAAGTTAAAACCGAAAGACGGCGGCGGGGCAGCGAAAAAGAGGGCCGGCTCAAAAACATCAAAGAAAAATAACGAGCCAATATTGACCGGAAAGCAGCCGCCGAAAAAGGCCGCAGCGAAAACGGGTACGGAGGTTTCCGCGGCGGAGCAACTTCTGATGTTCAAGGCGCCGACCAAAAAGAGGGCCGGGAAGAAGAAGTAGTCTATAATCGCACCGGCATCGGGTGCCGCTGCACTCATTCCGACGGCGCGAGAAACGTGGATCAATGACCTGAGAGATGAAAGACAGCCCTGAGACCACGCTCGCCGCTCTGCGCACAGCACTGGAAAGCGAGGATATCGACCGCGCACGCCAGCTGGTGAACGACCTTCATCCGGCCGACCTCGCCGTTGCCATCGGCGACCTGCCGCTGCAAGAGCAGACGGAGATGCTTCCCACGCTCAGCCTGGATGATGCCGCCGACGTGCTGGAGCATCTGGACGAGGATGAAGCGGCCGAAATCGCTGCGAAACTCCCGCTGCAAATGCTGGCAAGCGTGCTGGACGAAATGGAACCGGACGAAGCGGCGGACATTCTGCTTGATCTGGATGAAACACACGCGGCAGCCGCGCTGCGGAAGATGACCTCGTCCGAGACCGTGCACCCACTACTTGAGCACGCGGACGACACCGCCGGCGGCCGCATGACCACGCGCGTGCCCGTGCTGCGCCGCCGAATGAGCGCCAGCCAGGCCATCACCTACCTGCGCAGCCTGAAGCCAGACTCGGAACAGCATTATTACCTTTACGTCGTCGACCGAAACAGACGGCTCATCGGGGTGGTCGGCCTGCGCGAACTTGTCACCGCGCCGCCCTCCGCCAGCATCGAGAGCATTATGAGCACCGAAGTTATCAGCGCCTCGGTCAGCGCCGACCAGGAGGAGTGCGCCCAACTGATGTCACGCTATGAATTGATGACGCTGCCGATTGTGGGTGACGGCAACCACCTCGCCGGCGTGATCACATATGACGATCTGGTGGAGGTCATCGAAGACGAAGCCACCGAAGATATTTACGCTCTGGCGAGCCTTTCCGCAGACAGCGACCTGGATGTTTTCAGCCCGGTTCGCATGATGGTCAGCCGGCGGCTGCCGTGGCTCTATCTGAACCTGGGCACAGCTTTTCTGGCCGCGTTCGTCATCAGCCGCTTCGAGGCCATCATCGCCAAGATTGCCGTGCTGGCCATATTCCAATCGGTAGTGGCCGGACTGGGCGGAAACGCGGGCACTCAGGCGCTCGCGCTTATGGTGCGGGGACTGGCGCTCGGGCAGGTGGAGTTTCGCCACTTGTGGAAGGCGCTCGGACGCGAACTGGTTGTCGGCTTGCTGCACGGCCTAGCGATTGGGTCTGCGGTGGCCGGCGTGGTGTATCTCTGGCGTGGAAACCCGCTGCTCGGTTTAATAATCGGCCTGGCGACATTCGGCAACCTGCTTGTAGCCGGCCTGATGGGCACTCTGGTGCCGCTCACTCTCAAAGCGCTGCGCCTGGATCCCGCCCTCGCCTCCAGTGTATTGGTCACCGGCACCACGGACGCGGTCGGGTTCGCGCTCTTCCTCGGGTTAGCAACCTTGTACCTGCCCTATCTGACCTGAGAAAATGGCGCTTCCCGCGAGCACATCACCATGACAGCAACCGTAATCCTTAACCCATACGCCAACCGCTGGAAATGTGGCCGGCAGGCTGACGCTGTGGAGGCGGGGTTGCGGCGCGCAGGCATCGATTATCGCCTGCGCGTTAGCAGCGAGAGAGGGCACGCTATCACATTGGCTCGCGCGGCCGCCAAGCGCGGCGAGCTGCCGATAGTCGCAGTTGGCGGCGACGGCACGCTGAATGAAATCGTCAACGGGCTGTTTCAGGCTCAAGCGCCGGGCGCGGGGCTGGCCGGGCCGGTGGGCACGGTGCCGCTGGGCACCTGCAACGACCTCGCCACCATGCTGGGGATTCCGGAGGGCATCGATGCGTCAATTGCGCTGATGAAATCCGGCATCACCCGCACTATCGATGTGGGTAGCGCAAACGGATACTTTTTCGTGAACAACGCGGCGGTGGGGCTGGAAACCGAAGTGGCCTTAGAAAACGACCGCATGACGCGGCTACGCGGTGTGTTTCGCTATCTGGTCGCGGCGGTGGTCACCATTATGAAACGGCCAGGGTGGCAGGCGGAGCTTTCCTGGGACGGTGGCGATTATTCCGGGTCGCTCACCCTGGTCTCGGTGGGCAACTCGAGACGCACCGGCGGCGTGTTTTACATGACGCCCAACGCGATTCCCGACGACGGTAAACTCGATTTCATCTACGCGCCAGCGCTCACCCGCTTGCAGATGTTCCGGCTGCTGCCGCAGACGCTAAAAGGCACGCACATCGCGCAGCCCGTCATCCACGAACATCGGGCAACGCGGCTGAGCATCCGCACCGCCCCCGCCACGGCGATTCAGACTGATGGTGAGATCTCGGCTGCTGAGACCACCGAAATTGACTTCACTGTCATTCCTGGAGCGTTGAGGATCTTCGCGCCACAAGCCTGAGGACTTCCAGTAGCTCAGGTCGAGACCGCCGTGCGCCGGAACCAGCGCCGCCACTCGCGGTTCTGCCAGACCACAAGGATGGGCGCGGCATTGAAAATGGACGAATACGTCCCGCTCAGGATGCCAATCATCATCGTGACCACAAAATGAAAAATGGTGGCGCCTCCAAAGAGCGCCAGTGCCAGCAGGGTAAAAAGCGCTGTGAGCTGCGTGTTGATGGAGCGGTCGAGCGTCTGCACGATAGAAAGATTGACCACCTCTTCGTAATCCGCACGGCGATAGCGGCCTAGGTTTTCGCGGATGCGGTCGAAGACGACGATCGAATCGTGCACTGAGAAGCCTATCACGGTGAGCAGCGCGGTCAGGAAAAGCGCATCCACCTCCCACCCCAACAGTCGTCCCAGAATCGCGGCCACTCCAATGACCACTGTGGCATCGTGCAACAGCGCCAGAATCGCGCACACGCCGTAGCGAAATGAGTGCTCCACGCCGCGAAATGCATAGGTGATGTACGCCAGAATGCCCAGAGCAGCGATGCCCACCGCCTGTACAGCGCGGCCGCCGACCTCCCGCCCGATGACCGGCCCGACGTTCTCAAAGCTGAGCAACTCCACCGGGGCCCCAAACTCTGTTTCCAACGCGGCGATGACATCGCTCTTTGAGGCGTCATCCATGCTCTTGGTGCGGATGATGACCACGTTTCCGCTGGAGAGCTGCACCACGTTATCGCGGAAGGCGGCCTCGTCCAGCAGCGCCCCTACCCGGCTGGTGCTCAGGTCAGTAGCCTGCGCGATGCTTACCTCCAGCTTGCTCCCACCGGTAAAATCAATCGCCAGTGGCAGGCCCCAGAACCCCAGCGCGAGCAGGCCGGGAATCATGACCAGCAACGAAAGCCCGAAATACCAGTAGCGCCGTCCGACAATATTCAGCATGATTAAGGCCGGTCAGACACCGAACAACCCTTTGCGTTGCGCGAAATCAATGCGGTCCAAAAAGGTGTGCAGTAAGGTGCGCGTGGCCAGAATGGCGGTGAAAAGGCTGACGAGAACACCGATCGAGAGAGTGAGGGCGAAGCCCTTCACTATGCTAGCGCCGAATGTGTTCCCGAACCAGAACAGAATCGCGCAGGTAATGATAGTGGAGATATTCGAATCCCGGATGGAAGGCCATGCGCGCCTGAAACCCTCGTCCAGAGCGGATACAATCTGCCGGCCGGCGCGCAGCTCCTCCTTCATGCGCTCGAAGATCAATATGTTGGCGTCCACGGCCACGCCCACCGAGAGCACAAATCCGGCGATACCGGGCAGCGTGAGCGTTACCGGAATGAGCTTAAACAGAGAGAAAGTGATGGCGGCATACATCACCAGCGCAAGCACAGCCACCAACCCCGGCAGTCGGTAATACAGCAGCATGAACACCGCCACGGTGGCGAAGCCAATGGCACCAGCCACCATGCTGAGCCGCACCGAATCCTGCCCCAAAGTCGGGCCGACGGTGCGGCTGTTCACCACCGCCAGCGGAACGGGCAGCGCGCCATAGCGCAACTGCAACGCCAATTTATTTGCCGATTCGGAGGTGAAACTTCCGCTGATAGTACCGCTCCCGCTAGTGATTGCGTCTCGAATGACCGGGCTGGAAATCACATGCCCATCGAGCACAATTGCTAGATACGAACCGACGCTGTTGGACGTGTGCTCGCCGAACGCCCCGCTGCCCTCGTCCGTCAGGGTAAAGTTGATAACGTATGCGTTCGTGACCGTGTCGCGGCCCACGCTGGCGCTGCGCAGATCTGCACCGGTCATGACGGTTGGAAAGATCGCGTCCGCGAGCGTGATTTCCTCGCCCGCTGCCGCCCGGTCGGCGAGCGCCTCCACATTCGCGTCATCACCCGAGTTGACGTCGGTGCGCACCGGCGTGCCGGGCGGCAGCGGGTTGGACCCGATGTCCACGAATTCCAGCAGCCCGGTTTCCTTCAGTAGCGCCACGGCTTGCTCCGGATTCTCGATTCCGGGCAACTCCACCGAGATGCGCCGTTCGCCCTGGCTCTGCACGATTGGCTCGGCCACACCGAGGCCATTCACGCGCCGGTCAACTATGGTACGCGTGGCCGCCATGGCTTCGCTAGCCACTGCTTGATCCGCGGGCAAGTCCGCTTCCAAAAGTACCTGCAGCCCGCCCTGCAAATCAAGGCCCTGGTGCACCTCCGCAGACCAGTCAATGCTGCGGCCGGCAACACCCACGTGCAACCCGGCGTTTGGCGCGGCCACCCAAAGCGCCGCGGCGAACACCACCACTATCAGAATTAGCCAGCGTGAGGACTTTGAATACATAATCAGCGCGTTATTTGTGGCTTTCGCACAAACTCCAACCCTGTGGCCCGTGAGCCGGGGCTGGCGTGGCGGGAATTATACCGCCTTTGGCGCGAACGGTGAAGCAAAGCGCTGCCGGATTCTACCCCGAAACATTCGCGTGGCTCCTCAAGCGCAGCCACACGGCGAGCGCGGCCACACCCACGCCCACGAGCAAGATTCCGAGCCAGTTGGACGCCTCGGCGGGCAGCGCCTGCAGCTCAAAGCTGGCCGCGCCACGCCCTTCCGGGCCGCTCACCTTCACGGTGACCAGATAGAGCCCGGATTCAGGCAGTTCAAAATCAACTTCGTACAGGAATTTGTTGGACGATTGCGCGCTGGTGGCAGCGCCCGTAAGCGACACTCCTCCGTTGGGCAGTGGGGAAATCTCCACCTGCACCTCGGCGTCGAGAACAGGCGCGCCGTCCGCGCCCCCCACCCCGAGGGTGACATGCAGTTCGCCCGCGCGCACCGGTTCCGGACTGGTCCAAACCGTCAGCCAGTACGGACCGGCGGTCACGCCGCTCAATTGCGGCGTGCCGCCCCCGTGCGCGGCTGCCACACCGGCGATGAGCAGCCCACTGAGCGCGCCAACAAAAGCCGTCGCCGGTCGGGCACCGGCCCTGAACAAAAGCGATGACAGCACGGATTAATTCGCGGTCCGCGGAAGTTGCCCGCGCCCCAGTGTGACCGCGACCCATAGCATCACCACGGTCACCCAGATGGAAGCGCCTACCGTCAGGTGCAGCGCCCGTGACCACATCGGGAGTTTCAACAGGATGTTCGCCGCCCCCAGACTGACCTGCAACAAAAGCAGCACCGTCAGGCCATGCGCAAAGCGGGCAACCTCACGGCCAAGGCGCTGACTGGAGAGCCGGTACACAATCGGCAGCAGCAGTGCGACCACAGCGTAAGCAGTGTAACGGTGCAGCAATTGTATGTTGACCAGCGCGGCCATTCCGGCCGGCGCCGGTCCGCAGAGTGGGAAACCCGGGCACACTAGCGAAGCCCCGCTGCGCGTGACATATGAGCCAGTCAACAGCAACACGTACACAGCCACAGTTGTCCACGAGATCCATTCGTAGGACGGTTTGCCACGCAGCAGGGAGGCCGCACCACCACTCACTGCCGATGTGGCCATGATTACATTCGCCAGCGCCGCCGCCAGCCACAACCCGGAAAGCAGCGCCGCCAAATCGCGCAGCGCTCCTAAGGTGACCGCGCAGGTCGGGCCGGCCGGGCACTTCAGACTCGCGTCGCCGCCCACCGCGAACGACGCGCCCAGGAGCACCAGATACAGTCCCGCGGTGATTGCACTCAGCCACCCAAAAAAAGTCCGATTGCCGAGTGCCGCCAGAGCACTCGGCCGCCAGTCTGCTCTGATGAGCGCGATCGCCAGCACCACCGCAATCAGCCCGACAATCAACATCGCGTTTCCGGTGTGAATCCAGCCGGTCACCGGTGGAATCTCCAGAATGACATGAATGCCTCCCAGCACAATCTGCGTCACGAGCAAAATGTTGGCGAACAGCGCCGGCCGAAAGACCCATTTCTCATCGCGATGATGTCGCCACGCCAGCACCAGAACGAGCACAATCTGAGAGCTTGCAGCCAGCCCGACCAGCCGGTGGGAGAATTCGACCCACTCACCGCGGTGCAGAAGCGGTGGAATGGCCTGCCCGTAGCACAACGGCCAGTCTGGACAACCGAGCCCGTTGCCGGTCACGCGCACGATGCTGCCTACCAGAATGAGCACAATGGTGCTCATGACAGCCGAGAGCGCCAGCGCCGGCAGCCCGGAGCCGGCTCGGCCGGCCACGCTAATCAAGGACGTTTTCACTGTCATGTGATTCTCCCACAGGGTTCTCCAAGAATCCTGCGCTGCCTAAGTGATGAGTATGTCCACGCAAATCATCAACAATACGATTACGAGGTAAAGATTCGAAGCGTGGAACAATCTGCGCGCCGCCTCCACCTGCGGCCGGGCAATCAACCCAATGTTGAGCGCCAGCAGTGCGACCGTCGCAGCAGACACCGGCACAGTGTAGAGCCAGTCAAGCCCAGGTAGAACCGCCAGACTTAATGCAGCCAGCGCGGTCGCAGCGGTATGCAGCAGCACCCACCAAGCAGACTGCCGTACGCTCACGCGCGCCGGCAGCATCGGCGTGCCACCGACGAGATAGTCCTCCCGGTAGACAATAGCGAGGCTCCAAAAATGCGTAGGCGTCCACGCAAAGAGAAGCGCCGCCAGCACCAGCGCGCCGGGGTTATTCCACGCACCTACTGCCGCACTGCCGCTGAGAACCGCCGCGCTGCCGGCCGCCCCTCCGATGATGATGTTTACCAGCGTGCGCGGCTTTAGCCACAGCGTGTACACACCCACGTAAATGACCGCACCCAGAAAGAGAAAGAAGGCCAGCGCGGCATTGAAGGGCAGCACGGCCAGGCACGGCGCTATAATCATCAGCGCGGACGCATAGGGTACCCATGCCGGGCGCTCGATTGCCCCGGTGACCAGCGGTCGCAGCCGGGTACGAATCATGAGCGAATCGCTTGCTCGCTCATAATACTCATTCAGCGCCGCTGACCCGGAGGCGGCCAGCCCTCCCGCCAGCAGCAGCACTCCGAGCGAGCCCGACGCAGGCATCCCGCCCGCCGCCAGAAAAGCGCCGCCGACGGCTGCGAAAAGCAACAGCACGACCACGCGCACCTTGAAAAGCACCGCGAATAGCTGCCAGCGCGATATCGGCGCGCCGCGTTGCTCCGCCTTGACGGCCGCGATTGCGCCGGTATCGCTGATAGTGGTGCTCATGGGGTCTCCGCCTGCCCGAGGGCTGCATTCTTGCGCAAGAAGTGCAGATAGCCACCGCCCAGCAGCGGCACGAACAGGAACCATTGAATAGCGTATCCAAGGTGCGGGCCGTCGCTCAACTCGATATCTATGGGTACGCGTTGTGGATACCCGTTCACACCGTTCTCGTCCGGTTGCTGTTGCACGTACACAGGCAGTAAATTATACGACATCTGCGCCTGCAAAGCCGTGATGTCCAGCCGATACCAATCCAGTTGTGCAGACTGCGGAGCGGCCTTCGCTGCCCCGAGCTGCGAAAGGCGGATGCGCCCACGCACGAGCTGCGGGCCCGGCTCATCGAATTGCGCCAGCTTAGCGGGCGTTGCGGAATCGTATAGAATCCAGCCGCGGTTCACCAACACCGCCCGGTCAGCAGCGGGCAGCACAAGCGGCGTAATCAGATTGACGCCCGGCTGGCCGCGGAATTTCTGACCGCGCAGGATAACCTGTTGCGTGTGGTCATATTCGCCACGCACGGTCACAGCGCGAAAAAGAAGCTGCTGCGCGTCCACGGAGAGGTCAAGGCCGGCTAGCGGCAGCGGGTCGGCGGCCAGTTGTTGGGAGACATGCTCGTTGCGCGCTCTACGCTGCGTGCCCCGCTCCAGCTGCCAGAATCCGAGCCGCGTCATCACCGGCATCGCCAGCAGCACGAGCAGGGTGCTCCACCACCAACGGCGGTTGAACAAAAGCGAGGGCACTGTGCCCCATCGGGCCGGCTTCGGGTCCATTATCTGGGCGCTGCGACAGGCACGTGTCGAGCACGGCGCTCTTGCTGCGCCAGCATGCGCGCCACGATGACCAGAACCGCTATCAGAAACATCATGCTACCGGGTATCCACATGATGACCCCGCCCAGCATCTGATCCTGCATCATCGTCAGACCCCACGGACGGGGCACATCAAGGTAGTAGCGATAGATTGGCTCACTGGAAAAGGTTATCGTCACGCCGGCAAGCATGTTCACCGGCACGGTCAAGAGCAAATAGGCAATGCGCCAGCCGTACGAAAAACGCCCGTGCAAGCGTGGTCCCGCCGCGGTCACATGCCACCAGAAAAACAGCGCTGCAGCGAAGAAGCTCAGGTGCTCTAGGTCATGGATGCGGTCAGAGCGCAGGGCCGCGTCGTATGCGCCCGGGTCGTGCCAGCCAACGTAGATAATCACAAAAAAAAACCAGATCAGCCCTGGGCGAGTGAGCTGCGCGAACGCCCGCCGGAACCCGGCCTCTCTATAGAAAAAGGGCCCAATCGCGCGCCGAGCGCCTAGCGGCAGGCCCCAGAGCACGACCGGGAAGGGATTGGACAGTAGCAACAGCGGCGGCGCGCACATGACCAGCAACAGATGTTGAATCATGTGCACGAAAAAGAGTTGTCCGCCCAAAACGTCCACGGGCGAAAGCAACGCCACCGCGATTATGAGCAATCCGCCCAGATAGCTCGCCAGGCGCCAGCCCCCTGCCAGAGACCCCGGGCTGCGCCCCGTGCAGCCCAACGTCACTGTGCGAAGGCGCTTCCAGCCCAGTACGTACATCGTCCCGGAAACAACAAGCGCGCCTATAACGTCTGCGCGCCACTCCCAGGAACGGAGCAGCGCGCTCAATACAGGATCCATATTGTCAGCGGCCAGGCGATGCCCGCCGCAGCGACCGCCGCTTCGCGGTCAGTGCACCACGTGCCCCATCAGATAAATCGCCGGATAGAAAAATACCCAGACCACATCCACATAATGCCAGTAAATGGCGCACGCTTCCACACCCCAGTGCCGCTCGCCCGAATAATGCCCGTTGCGCCCGTTGTTCCAAATAATGAGAATGAAGACAACGCCGCTCAAAACGTGCAGCGCGTGCATGCCGGTCATGCCATACAACACTGCGCCGAAAGCGCCATCGCCGGGCCGGATATGCCCCTGCCACTCGAAGCCGACCACGCCAATCAGGAAGAGCACGCCAAGCCCGGCGGTGACCAGAAGGTTGCTCAGGAACCTTTCGCGGTCATCGTGCACGATGCCGGTTTCCGCGCGATTCATGGTGAAACTGCTCGCCAGCAGAATGACGGTGACCACCAGGCCAAGGCCCTGATCGAGATCCGGGCGCGTGTTTCCCCACAGATAAAAGCGTGCGGCCAGCAACCCGGTGAACAGAAAGGCTTCCGAGAGAAAGAAGAACCACAACCCGAGGCGGTTGTTCTTCAGTTGCTCGCGATACTCTGCCAGTGTGGTTTTCACGGCGCTCATCAGTGGCTCCCCCCTTCCAGCCACAGGCTAGAAACATGCATGAAAAATTGCAGAATAATGCCTGCCTTGACGAGAGCAATCATGAACATGGCCACGGTGGAAACCCCCATCAGGTTGGCCACAAACTCCACAGCAGTAAGCAGCCCCAACCACAAAAGCACCATCACTCCGGTTCGATATGCCGCGGTGAGCCGCGCACCGCGCATGCGCTCAGCGTCGCGCTCTTTTTTCCACAACGCCAGTGCCATGGCTTCTGTTGGCGCAGCCTCCAGTGCCATGGCTTCTGTTGGCGCAGCTCCGGCCACGGCGCCTTCAGCCAGCACACGGCTCAACTGATACAAAGCCAGCGCCAACGCCACGCCGCCACCAAGCGTCAACACCACAATAGCGGCGGTGGCTATCATGAATAGCTGTGTGTTGTCCATCAGTCTAGATTTCTCCAGCTGCCGCGCCGGCCCACTGCCCGCTGAGACGCGCCACTCTCATGCTCAATCAACCGCGCTCGCCGGGCGCATGTCCACATAAACGGAGCCGGGCAGGCCATAATCATACGGCTCGCCCACCACTTCGAAGGGCTGCGCGTAACTGTGCTCGGGAATGGGGGAGGGGATCTGGAATTCGGGCGAGCGCGAGTCCCACGGGTTCGCCTCCGCCAGCTGCGCCTTGCGCGCGCTCTGCCAGAGGTTGAAAATACAAATCAGCACCGATACACCAATGACTATTCCGGCCAGTGTCACCCACAACTGATAAGGCTCAATCCCGAGCGCCGGGTCATAATCGGCAATGCGTCGCCGCATCCCCTTCAGGCCGGCGGCAGCCTGCCCCAGACTCTGCACCCAGAATGCAGGCGTCATCAACCAGAAGTGAAGTTTGCCCAGCGCTTCGTTGTACTTGCGCCCGGTCACCTTGGGATACCAGTAATAGATGGCTGCGAAGAACGGAAAGGCGAAGCCACCGAACATGGTGGCGTGGAAGTGACCCACCACCCAGTACGTGTCGTGCAGGAACAAATCCGTCGTCACCGTGCCGTTGGGCAGCCCGGTCAGGCCGCCAATCAGGAACACTGAAATCGCGCCAAGCACAAAAAGCATCGGCGTCGGAAAGGTCAACTTGCCCTGCCAGAGCGTGCCCAGCCAGCTAAAGAATTTCACTCCGGTAGGCACGGCCACAAACAGAGTGGCAAGCATGAAGGGAACGCGCAGGAATTCCTCCATCCCGGCCGTGAACATGTGGTGCGCCCACACCAGAAACCCGACCAGCGCAATCGCCATACTGGACATGGCTATCCACTTGTAGCCAAAGAGCGGCTTGCGCGCAAACACCGGCAGCAGCTCGCTGATAATGCCGAGGCCGGGGAGAATGAACACATAGACAGCCGGGTGCGAGTAAAACCAGAAAAGGTGCTGAAAGAGAATCGGGTCTCCCGGCGGAGCGCCCACGGCCACAGCCGCATCAGAAAGGACAGGGGAAAAGAAGCCCATTCCCAGCACTCGCTCCACCAGCACCATCAGAAACGAAAGGCCAATAAGTTGAGTGGCGGTCAGTTGAATTAACGCGGTGGCAACCGAAGCCCAGACGAAAATGGGCATGCGGAATAAACTCATCCCCGGCGCGCGCATGCGCGCCACAGTAACCAGCAGGTTGAGCGAGCCAAGAATAGATGACAGCCCCACCATGTATACGCCCAAAAAGAACAGCTGCACGCCGATAGGCGCGCGCACGCTCAACGGCGGATAACCCGTCCAGCCGGTGTCCCAGCCACCCAGGAACAGCGCGGTGACAACCAGCACTGCACCGGGGACGTTTATCCAATAACCAAACGCGTTCAAGCGCGGGAAGGCCATATCCGATGCGCCGATCATCAGCGGTACCAGATAGTTCATCATGCCGCCCACTCCGAGCAGGATGCTGGCAATCATTATTATCCCGTGCGCGCTGATGAATGAATTGAACGTGCCCTGCGTGATTATCTGCATTTCCGGCGCGAGCAACTCCAAACGGAAAATCCACGCCAGCGCTCCGCCGATCAGCATAATGGCGATGCCGGTCACCGTGTACTGCACTCCAATGACCCTGTGGTTGTAATCCACGCAGAAGTAGCGCGTCCACGTCGGCTTTCCCTCCGGAGGGCCATGCCGCATCGGTGTCTCCTGCCCGAGCATCCATTTGCCCCAATCAGTCACCGCCCCCACCGCCACGACAAAGCCGACAGTGCCGAAAAGCGCGCCCACCACCCAGGCTGGTTCTGCTGCCCAGATTTCCTCCAGACCGAGCACCAGTCGCACCAGGCAGGTCAGCCCCATTCCGAACACGGTTCCGACCACCTGGCCAATCAACCCGCGCACCAGTCCGAGCGTCAGAAACAGCGGCGGCTCCCGGCGAGGGGCGGCAGGCGCCTCGGGCGGGCCGCCGTCATCGGGGGGCTGCTCAACTTCTTCAAGCTGTTCCGATTGCGGCGCAGGCGGGGTAGCCTCCGCAGCCGCGGCCGGCTCTGGAGCAGCTGCCGGGGTTTCCGTCTCGGCTGGCCTGGCAGCCGGAACGGCCGCTTCCATTTGCAAGGCATCATAACCAGTACCCTCGGAGAAATAGTCGTAATTTGGCTTGATGTCTGGGGTGAGATCGACCTCTTCGCCGGCCTGCAGCTGCCGGGTACAATCCAGCACCACCGCTTCGCCGTGCTCGTTCTTCCCCTCGTAATGCCCTTCCAACCCCGGCCTGGCAATGTATTCGCCGCCTTTGGCAGCATACTGCGCCGGAACCGCACTCTCATCGAAAATAGCGTCAAAAGGGCATTCCGGAATGCAGGCGCCGCAATCAATGCAGGCATCGGGGTCAATGTAATACCACGGCCACTGTCCCATCGGCCGCCCGGGGATGATGCACTCCGCGGGACAGACCTCCACGCAGGAGCTATCTCGCAGGCACAGCGAGGTGATGATGTGCGTCACTAGAAACCTCCGCCCGATTCAATCATGGTGGTACATCCCGCTCAATCCTGCAGCGACTGCATGAAGGCAATGATGTCTTCCACGTCGGCCTCAGTGAGCATGTCCTCGTACGTGGCCGGCATGAGATTGTTAAACCCTTCCACCAGCTGCTCACCCGGTTTAAGGATGGAATTGCGAATGTAATCCTCGTCCACAGTGACGCTGCTGCCGTCAGCCAGCGGCTCCTGCGACCCGAAGAGATTCTGCCAGCTTGGACCCACGAGCACGCTGCCGTCAAGCGAGTGACAGGCTTTGCACCCTTGCGTCTCGTAGAGCTGTGCCCCGCGGGCTGCGGGTGTTTCCAGGGCTGCCAGCCGATCGATTTCAGCTGCCACCCAAGCGTCAAAATCCGCCCGCGGCAGCACGCGCACAGGCGCGAGCATGCCGGCATGAACGAGTCCACAGATCTCAGCACAGCGCACTTTGTATTCGCCAACCACGGTAGTGGTCACGCGTAGCGGGTTCACTGCACCCGGCACCGCGTCTTGCTTCACGCGGAATTCCGGCACCCAGAACGAGTGGATCACATCGATGGAGGTGATGTCAAAGCGCACATCCCGATTGACCGGCAACACCAGTTCTGACGAAGTCAGCCCCTGGCGAGGGTACTCGAACTTCCACGACCACTGAGACCCGGTCACTTTCACCACCATCTCGTCCGGGCCTGCCGCGGTCACATCGCGCAGGGTGACCACACCGAGATAGCCGAAGTAAGCCACGATTAACACCGGCACTACCGTCCAGATAATCTCCAGCGTGGTGTTACCGTGTATGTGCGCACCGTCGCCGCTTTCTCCCGCTTTGCGGCGGAAGACGACGATGCTGTAAAGCATAAATACCATGACCAGCGCGAACAAGAAAGCAATCACTTTCAAGTGCAGGCCGAAAAGCCAGTCAATGATCACGCCCTGCGCACTTGCGAGTGGGGGCAGCAGCGACGCCGAATCTAGTCCGGCAGCCACCGCCACCGTGACCACTGCAATAAGCACCGCCACTACGACGAAATGCTTCAAATCTGTACCCCTATCAACGCGCGATTATTCCCCCGTCCAAGTGTCCCCGCAAACCCTGTCTCAGGTCCTGATATCGGAATAACGCGCAGATTATACCAGAAGCGCCAGAACAGAAAAAGGGAAAGCGCCACGTGTTGTATACTCACCGCGATGAGAATCGCTTTTGCGCCCTTGCTCATCGCGCTGGCTCTCGCATTCGCCCATCCCACTCGCGCACCCGGCAGCGACCCGGTGGCGGCAATCACCGCGCCTGCCCGTGGTCAGCGCGTGGACGG
>CAJWGI010000004.1 GCA_913031335.1 uncultured Anaerolineales bacterium
ACTCGTTATTTTGGTCGTATTGCCGGACTCCTCGCCACTTTCTTTTTTGCAATCAATCCGGCTGCAGTACACAGTAGTCGTTTCATCTGGAATCCAAATCTTGCAGCCCCTTTCGTAATGTTGTTTCTTCTGATCACGCTGCGCGGATATTACGACCACAAAGCTTCATGCAGACTCGCCCACCTGCCCATGCTAAGCCTGGCCGGACAGTGCCACCCATCCCTGTTTTTGCTAGCACCGATTGCATTCATTAGCTGGATGCATGCCTGGCGACTTTCGAAAGGAAGTAGACAACGCCTCATTGCCCACACATGTTTCAGCGCCATTCTAGCGCTGGCGCTTATGGCGCCCTGGGGAATCGGCCTGTACAGGCACCTTAGCACACTCGAATATCTCCGACCCTTCGCAACCGGGAGCGCTTCGGAATGGCAATTGTCAACCAATCGAGTCTTGGCCACACTGAGTGGTAGCTTCGGGGTATACGCCCAGGACATCCCGTCACTACCCGCCCTAGGGTTCCTTACCTATTGCGCATCAGCGTGGTTGCTCGCCCGTGGCGCGTCCCGCCGCGATGGATTGCCAGGATTGCTGGCAGTGTTAGGATTTTTTTTGCTTCCCGTAATTGTGGCTGTGCTTGACAGTCCATACATACAGTCGCTAACCGCCACTCTCTTTTCCGCGCACGGTGTGGAACAAAATTGGTGGGTATGGCCACTCATGGGCAACGCCGCATTAATACAGGGCGCCTTCATTGGTGGCGTGCTAATACGTCGGCCTGCACAAGGCCACCTATCCTGGTTTTGGAACTGGCGTGGCTTACTGCAGACCCGATACCTGCGCGTCCCATCCATCCTCGCTCTCGTCGTCTCTAGCGCAATTCTCCTGCGCGCACACATCCGGTTCGATTACCGACACGATACGGGCGTATGGTCACTCTACGAAGGGCAGAATACACTGGACGATAGTTCAGATTCCCTGAATTACGCGCGGAGGCTTGCGCTGCGGAACAATCAGGAACTCATGCTGCTTGCATCTGACCCGCCACTCCAAACCTCCCTGTGCGTAAATTGCCGGAATTGGGAAGCGCTCATGTTAACCAAAGAGGACGATATTAGGGTGATATGGGACGACTACGGAGTGCCACTCCCTAGCAATGGTGCGGTCCTATTGTCGCCGTTTAACTACTCTGCACGACCTTTTATATTTTCTGGCGGAGAAACTGTATTCACCTGGTTTCGTGTCGCGCAATTGCCCTCCGTAGACCATTTCCAGCCTGATTTACCTTTGGCGCAACCGGCGCATTTTTCTAACGGGGCCACCGTGCTGGGCTTCTTGCAAGATACTCCCAACAGTGCGCCAGTCCCCGCGAAACCCTGGGGAGTGCACATGCTCTGGCGAGTCGACAACCCGGAGCCGGAATACTTCAAATTGTTCGCCCACCTAGTTGACGCAAATGGCGTCAAATACGCTCAGGTTGACCCGCCTGGAATGCTTCCCGGGCAGCAACACACAGGCGAACATGTGTTGAGTCAATTGGTTTTCCAGGTCGATGAGAGTTTGCCTGCTTCCGGCCCGCTTTTCGTACACTTTGGCATGTACAATGACACCGGACAGGCGGACGTAACGAGTACCACAGTCGAACAGCCTGATCTGGTTCAGATTCGCGGCAGCAACAAACCGCTGGCCAGAATGGGAAACGGCTTAGAGCTAGATGGTTTCACAACTCAGCACAAGCTTCAACAAGGCCGCCCACTGAACATAACCGCCATCTGGCACACGCCGCCCAGTGGCACAAACCCTGACCCGCTTCGCCTTGACTGGCAACTGGAGTCCCCCGACAACCTTCTGGTTTTCGAGCAGGCCACTGAGTTGCTGCCACAGGCAGACAGGGGCAACTTGCCGGGAAACCTGTTCATCGCAGGAAAATACAATCTACACATCCCAACCAAGCTTGCCCCCGGAAAACACCGATTAACGTTACAGGTGACTGACACAACCGACTATTCATCCGCATTGCGCTTTGCCGATTACATTGACATCATGCCCAGAGACCGCAACTTCGACCTACCTCCAATGCAGAACACTTTGGGTGCTACATTCGCCGACCAAATCAGGCTGGCTGGATACGACGTAGAGCAAGGTGACCGGGCGTTGACGCTGACACTGCACTGGCAGGCGCTGGGTCAACTCCCAGGTGACTACAAGTACTTCGTCCACGTGTGGAGCAAGGGCGAAGTGATCGCGCAGGCGGATGCAATGCCGGACTCGTACCGCTACCCCACCTCATGGTGGGCGCCAGATGAAGTGTTCAGCGATACAGTTACAGTGGAACTCAGCGATTTAGAGCCCGGCGACATCCTGATAACAGTTGGCCTATACGAAGCTACAACCGGAGTCCGGCTACCTGTTGTGACGACCGGGGCGGTAGTGTCATCGGATGACTGGGTAACGCTGCAGCCACTGACCCTAGAATGAACAGTCGACAAACAGGCCGAAACCCTCAGGTCCGCACTCGCTCGCGCGTCGGCGTCACCTGCGGACACTCCCAATCCGCAGCGGCCGTTTGATTGCGCAACGAGATGAACTTCGGCATAATCCCACAGGCATAGCATTCGTCCCTGCAATCATCCCGCGTCTTGCCGCTCTGGCTCCAACGATAATCTTCCAGCAAAAATGATTTCCTCACCGCAGCATCAATATGGTCCCACGGGAGCACTTCATCCGCACCGCGTTTCCGATGCGTGTAAAAGGCCGCGTCGATACCCTGCACCACGAAAGCTTCCGTCCACGCCGCATAATTAAAATGCTCCCGCCAGCCATCGAAACGCGCGCCGCGCCGATACGCTTCTAAAATCACCGCGCCCATGCGCCGGTCGCCGCGTGAGAGCCAGGCCTCCATCATCGTCTCACGCGGCTTGTTCAGGCTCAACTTCAACCCGCGCCCTTGCACCTCGCACCGCAGCAAAGCCTGCTTGGCTTCAATCTGCTCCAGCGTATCACAGGGCGACCACTGGAACGGCGTATGTGGCTTGGGCACAAAAGTGCTCACGCCCACATTCAAATTCGCCTTACCCCCCAGAGCCTTGCGCCCTTCCGCCAGCACCGCTTTTGCCAGATCAGCAATCGCCTGCACATCCTCCAAAGTTTCCGAGGGATGCCCGATCATAAAATAGAGCTTGATCGTTTTCCAGCCGCGCGAATAGATTTCGCGCGCTGTCTCCAGCAATTGCGCTGTCGAGACCGGTTTATTGATAATTTCCCGCATCCGCTCGCTAGCAGCCTCGGGCGCCAGCGTAAAGCCCCCCCGATGGCCGGCAGCCTTCAAGCGGTCCATCAAATCCACGGAGACCGTCTCAATGCGCAGACTGGGAAGCGAGATATTCAAATTCAAGTGCCCGAACTCGGTGCTGATCGCCTCAACCAACGCGGCCACATCGCGGTAATCGGAAGAGGAAAGCGAAAGCAGCGCCACTTCCTCATAGCCAGTGGCCGCAAGCATCGCGCCCACCGCGGCGGTAATTTCCGCCACGCTCCGCTCACGCACAGGGCGCCCCACCATCCCGGCGTGACAAAAGCGGCAGCCGCGCGTGCAGCCGCGCATAATCTCTATCACCGCACGGTTATGCACCACATCCACAAAAGGCACGACGAAATCAGTGAGCGGCGGCGGCAGCTGTTTGGTGATCCGTTTCAGCACGGGGAAACGGGCGGATCGATCTGTGGGACTCAGCTGCGCCAAGCTGCCATCAGCATGGTAGTCATCCGTATAGAAGCGGGGTACATAGACCCCGTCTAAACGCGCCAGTTGGCGCAACAAGTCGAGCCACTGCTGCCTACCGGGCAGGCTGCCCCCATTCTGGCGGACTGCCCATTGTCGCCATTGCTGCAGCGTCCGTACTATTTCGATAATGGCTTCCTCACCTTCGCCAATCAAAAAAGCGTCAATAAAATCCGCCATCGGCTCCGGGTTGTAAGTCGCATGTCCCCCGGCCAGCACCAGGGGATAGTCTCCATTCAGCCGTTCAGCGCTGTGAAAAGGAATCCCCGCCAGATGCAGCAGATGAAGCGCGTTGGTGTAAAGTTGCTCGTAGGGCAGCGAAATTCCAAGTAAATCGAAATCCGTCACCGGATGGCGGCTTTCCAGCGAATAGAGCGGCAGCGCCTCACGGCGCATCACCGCTTCCATATCCGTCCACGGCAGATAGACGCGCTCGGCCAGCACATCTTCTTGCTGATTGAGCAGATCGTACAAAATCGCCAACCCAAGATTAGACATACCCAGATCATAAATATCGGGGAAGGCCAGTACCACTTTAAGGCGTTCTGGAGTCCAATCTTTGGCGATGCTGTTGTATTCGCCGCCCACGTAACGCGCCGGGCGCTGCACATCCAGCAGCACGTGGTCAAGAATCGCAGATATCGTTCCGGGTTGCATGGAGGTATTTAGATTTCTTCGTCGCGCTGCGGCAGGCTATAAAAGCAAAGCATTGTATTACCATAACGCCTCCGGTCAAACAGCGTCAACTGATTCAGTTCCAATCCAGAAAATTCGGAGGGGTGAATCTGGGCAATTGCCCAACCGTCCGGGTTGAGCCAGGAGGAAGCTTTATCGATGCAATGCAATGCAGCAGCCCACAAGTTCTGATACTGCGGCGGAGCGATGTAGATGTAGTCGAAACCGGTGCGCGGCGGGCGCTCCAAATAAGTCAACGCGTCGGTTTGCATCACTTCGGACCAGTCGGAAAAGTCGGTCACAGACAGATTGGCGCGAATAGTCTCAACCGCGAGTCGGCTTGTGTCCAGAAAGACTGCCCGAGCTGCCCCGCGACTGAGCGCCTCGATGCCCACGCTGCCTGTGCCGCCAAAAAGATCGAGTAGCGCCGCGTCACGAATATCAAACCCAATGATGTTGAACAATGCTTCTTTGACGAGATCGCCGATCGGGCGCGTGTCCCTGCCCGGGACCCGTTTCAGGCGCCGTCCGCGCGCACTGCCGGATATGACGCGGATGCCACTCATCCCTCACCGCTCAACGCACCTCTTCGTCACATCTCTCCGTCATTTGGGCGCCATTTCCACTACATCACGCAACGCCCGCAAATTACCGTACGGCGTTACGATCGGTGCGACACATCCGGTGCCCAGCACAAAACGTCGCCCGCCGGTGGCCCGAATAGCGTCCAGCGCCTCGCCGCGAACATCATCAACCGTTCCCTGCATTAGAGTAGCTTCCTGCCGTACCCCGCCGCACACCGCCTGCGGCCACTGCTTCAGCCCCTCGCCCAGCGAAGGCGGCGTTTCGCGGTCATGCCAGTTCAGGATCTCCGCCGGGTAATCCGCCGCCAGAGAGAACATCACATCGCTCCCATGCAGATGGAGCACATTCAACCACAAATCATCCACCGCCTGAAGAATGTGCAAATCATAAGGGCGCGCAAATTCGCGATACTCCGCTTCCGAAAGATGCGCGTAGCTTGCCCATTGCAGCGCATAAAAAATGCCGCTAATGCCGGTCTCGCGGGCAGCCTCGACAAAGAGCAGCGTCTGATCGGTGATTACCTGCAAGGCAGCCCGCATGACATCTGGCTGCTGGCGGAGCTGCGCTTGCAATTGTTCCGCGCCGACCAGATTGCGCGCCTGCGCCAGCGGGCTGAAGATCGTCTGAATGAAAGGCGTCGCCGCGCCCAATTCCACGTGGATCAAATTGAGCGCGCCCAGAATCGCGCCCATCTGTCCTTTGCACGGATCCTGCAGCGCGAGTTTCTCCCAATCGTCCACATGCTGAACGCGCGGCGGCCCATAATCACGCGTGCCGTGCGGATGTCCGCACCATGCATCTGTGACGTCCCAATCCTTCAGGCAATAGCTGCTAGCCGGCGTGACCTTCACAAAATCAAAATCGAACTCGCGTTGAAAAGCCAGGGTGGCTGCCGCGAAAGCCTCCGCAGATTGGTCATCGCCCGGTTGATGCCGCCAAGCCGAAACCGCAACGCGGTCCACGGCTTCCCCCGCGATGGTCGCTTGCAGTCGTTCTCGTTTGTCCACGCTATCTCCTTTCGGTCAACGAATGTACATGCCATGATAACATTAAACATAATGCAGACCCATTTTCGCCCGCCAGCCTAAATGACCAAACACACTAAACTGGTGTTCACTGTCGCCGCCATCGTGCTGCTCGCTGCGCCTCTGCGTCTATACGGACTCAATACGCATCCCCCCGGGCTTTTCGGCGACGAAGCGGCCGACGGATTGGACGCGCTGCGCATCATCGCGGGCGAGCGCCCGCTCTTCCTCGCCGAGAACAACGGGCGCGAGGCAATGCACGCATATCTGGTTGCGATGTCGGTGAGTGTTTTCGGCCGCACGCCAGCCGCGGTGCGGGTGCCGTCAGCCATTGCCGGCACCATGACCGTGTTGGGCATCTTTCTCGTTGCGCGCAGCCTTTACGCGCGGCGCATCGGATTGCTTGCGGCACTTATCAGCGCTTTTACCGTCTGGCCGATCATGCTGGGCCGGCTGGCGACGCGCCCCGCTTTGCTGCCACTTTTCCTGACATTCAGCCTGTGGCTGGGTATCGAGGGGTGGCGACGGCAGAGCAAATGGCGCTGGGCACTCTCGGGGCTAATATCTGGCGCAGCCTTTTATACATACACGCCAATACGTGTCATGGTGCTCGCGCCGCTCCTGTGGGCGGTATTATTGTTCGCACGCGGACGTGGCCGACGCCTGTGGCCTGGCGCAGCGCTTTTTCTGGCAGCCCTGGCGCTGGCGGCCGCGCCATTCGCCAACTTGGCGCTCAAGCACAGCGAGGAGGTTTTCGGCCGCACCACAGGTGTGGCCGTAGTCAGCCCAGACGACAGCCCGCAGCAGATACTGCGCACGCTTGCCGACCAGACCGCAACTGTCCTACCCATGCTCATCGTTCCCGGCAGCGGAGATTGGAATCTGCGCCACAACATTCCAAACCGCGCGGCGTTCGACCCGGTGATTGCCACTGCATTCGTTCTCGGAATGTTGGTCGCTCTTCTCGGCAAACGCCGACTTCGCCTGATAGCAATGCTCATTTGGATCGCCGTGGCACTGTTGCCCACCATTCTTTCCGAGGAACCTCCGCACTTTGGTCGCTCTAGCGGAGTACTGCCTGTGCTGTTCGTTCTCCCAGCACTTGGGCTGCTTTGGGTACACGCAAAACTGCGCCGCTATGCTCCCAAATTCATAGCCATAATGATCAGCGCCGGAGTGATGCTCGCTTCAATATTCGTCACGACACGCGACTTCTACCTGCACAATTATCTGGTCACGCCCGCAGCCGGATTCTGGTTCGACGAACAATGCACCGTTGCAGCGCGGGATATTAACCGCTTCCTTGGAAGCGGGTGGCAGGGGGAAGGCATGGTCGCTGCGCCAGCAACCCCGCACCCAGCGCGGCAGGTTTTCATCGCTCCAAATGTCTGCCCGCGCTACAGCAGCTCGGGTTATTACACTGTTCAGTTTCTCGTGCCACAAGAACTTGGCGCGGACGGTCAATTCCAGCGCTACGATTTGTCTTCCTTGCCACCATTGAGTTCATTGAAACCGGAACTCTTAATTCTAGCCATCCCCGGCGACGAAAAGCAACTCTTGCCATGGCTTGCGGAAAGTTACCGCGTCGGCAGCGGCGACGGACCGTGGACGCCTCCCGATTTGCTGGGAAATTCATGGCTGGTGTATCGCTCTATCTACGCGCAGCGCGAATAGCCTCAGCGCTCGCGCACCACGATAGTCACCGGCAGCGGCGCGCTCTCACCAAGCAGCCAATCGCGTTCATCAAAGGCCAAAAAACGCTCCCCAGTGATGTGATCCCACAGGCCGGCGAAGAGTTGATATTCACCGGGCGGAGCATCGGACGCGACCACAATCGTGTGCTCATCACGCACATACTTCTCGACCGACCAGCGCGTGGATGGAAAACCGGCCGGATTCACTTTATCTGACTGACCCCATAGTTGCCCGCTAGCGTCGCGCAGATGCAGGTAAACTTGATAATTCCGGGTCGGCTCCAGCGCTGCCCTCCAGTACAGCACGACCGACACGATCTCGCCCGGACGAGTCTCGTCAGTGGGAGCATCGAAACCAATTATCTCAATCTCATCTGCCACGCTAGCGAAGAAGCGGTATTCGGCAGTAGCAACAGTGCGTCCCGTTGAATGGAATTGGAACCAACCCCGGTAATCGGCGACGATCTTAACTCCCACGCCGAGAAGCAGCGCCGCCACCGCAAGCCCGAACGTCAGTCGCGGGAGTCCGACCCCAACCGGGCGCCGATTAGGTTGCAGTCGACGCAATCCCAGCGCCACCGCAAGCAGCCATCCGATACCCGCGGCTACACTGATGCCCTGCGCAAGCCGACGTTCGGGCGTGGCGCGCAGTGCAACGAGAATGTCGTGCGCGCCGGCCGGAATCAGCAGTAACATGCGCCCATCCGGTTCGGTCACCTCGACCGGTATCTCCTCCGCATCTACCGTTGCCGTCCAACCCGGGAAGAAAAAGCGAAACAGTTTCAAATCAAATCCCTCCGCGCTATCGACGCGAAGGAGGTCGTGCTGCGAACCGCTTTGCAGCACGACAATCGACACATCGTCCGGAAGCGCGCGCCGATCAAATTTCTCCACCGGCAATTCCCCGGCAAGGTATTGCTCTGTAACCACCGCTTCAGGCAACGGCACGTATTCCACCCCCTCAGGCAGAAAATCGTGACAACAGGTGGTGCCGAACCATTTCCCTTGTAGCTCCTCGGCATGGTATCGCGCCGTTGAGACAGGTCCGAAATCCACCCATTCCGGCGGATACGTGAGCGGAAGCGCAGCCCACAGAAGTGCGCCAATCGCGGCTGCCGGCGCAGCCCTCGAAACCCATTTCCACCGCAGCAGCGACGCCCAGCGCACAGCCATGCCACACAATGGCACCAGCGCCAGCCCCGCCAAGCCGAGAAACCGCATCGGAAACTGAAAATAACGCATCGGTGGGATCATCTCCCACACGCCTTGCGAGGCCGCCGTCATCATGTACATCGCCCCAACCAAACCCAGGGTGAACAGCAGCGTGTCCGAGCGCCGCAACCGCCGCTGGAACACCGTTAAAGCGCCCAGCATTCCCAGTCCAATCTGCACTGTCCCCAGACTAAACCGGAACTCAGGAAATGCTGCCCCAGTATCAGTCCATATCGGTGGCGCTACCAGTTCACCAAGCTGAATGAAATGCCGGTGGAAATCATAATGCCCCTGCCCATAATAATCCATTCGCACAGCCTCGCGCTCGAGCCCAGCGGGCAGCCAATAAAGCGCCGACATCCCCAGCCCCAGCGCCACCGACAGTGCGACTGCAGATAATTGTCGTCCCACGCCGCCTGCAGCGGATTTACCCCCAAGCAAAGGCGTGATAAGGAATTCCCACAGCAGTAACACGAGCAAGAAACCATAAGCCACCAGTGCAGTCAATGGGTGAGAAAAAACCAGCGCGGCCAAGGTAAGTGCGGCCACCCCCACATGAATCCCCCAACCGTCACGCCTGACTCGATCAAACGCCCAGAACAGCACGGGCGAAATGCCGATAGCCAAAGTTTCGGCAACCTCCCCGCGCCCATGCGGCTCCAGAAAGAGCATGTACGGAGAGAAACTCCATGCCACCCCTGCAACCATCGCTTCCGCGCCACCCCACCGGTTGCGCACAAAAAGATAGATTCCTCCCCCACCGAGATATGCGGCCAGAAGCAGCACAAACTTTGTGCCGGCCACCACGCCCAGCCCGCTAACCAAGCTGAAATACGCCGCCAGATGATACGCGAGCGGCGCGTAATAATTGAAAATCGGGTAGCCGTTACCGTAATAAAAATCCGGCGCCCAGCGCGGATAAAGCACGCCCTGCCGGATGGACCGCTCAACCTGCGCTGCCCTGAAAACGTGGATTTCGGCGTCCGTTCCGGTTGGCAGGCTCGGGCGCGCGAAGAACGGCCACGCCGCCAGCGTGGCCGCTGCAATCACGAGCAGCAGCCCGCGATCGATTCTATTGATCATCTTCTCCGCGAAGGGTTTGAACTCAACATAAATGCGAGCGCAATGAATCCGATATTGTGTCGCATTGTGCTAGTTTAGGAACGAAGGAATCTCTTCGGGGTGGCTGGCAATTTGCACGCGCGCCTGCCGCAGAGCGGCAATTTTGTCAGCTGCAAGCCCGGATCCGCCTTCCACGATTGCGCCGGCATGCCCCATGCGCTTGCCGACCGGGGCCGTCTGACCTGCGATGAACGCCACCACCGGCTTCGATAGGTAATCTGCGATGTGCTCGGCCGCCTCCTCCTCATCCGCTCCCCCAATCTCTCCAATCATCACAACCTGCTCGGTTTGCGGGTCCTCCTCAAAGAGACGCAGTACGTCAACAAAACTGGTTCCGTTAATGGGGTCTCCGCCGATACCCACACAGGTGGACGCACCTTTCCCGCTCTGCTTCAAAGCGTGCAGCACTTCATACGTCAGCGTTCCCGAGCGCGAGACCACACCCACACTGCCGGCCCGAGCGATGTGCCCGGGAATAATGCCCACGCTTGTTTCGCCCGGGGTCAGCAAGCCGGGGCAATTCGGCCCAACGAGACGTGCCTCAGTCTGATCCAGATAAGTACGCACACGCACCATATCTTGCACGGGAATCCCCTCGGTGATGCACGCAATCAGGGAGATGCCCGCATCCACAGCCTCGAAGATTGCATCGGTGGCGAAGCGGGCAGGCACGTAGATGACCGAGCAGTTCGCACCGGAAGTTCGCACTGCACCCTTGACTGTATCGAACACCGGCACTCTCTCCGCCGCCCATTCCCCGCCTTTGCCCGGCGTGACCCCCGCCACAACCTGCGTGCCATAACCGAGCATCTGGCGAGTGTGAAACAGGCCCTCTTTGCCCGTGATTCCTTGCACTAGAACGCGAGTTGTCCGATCGACTAATATGCTCATGATTGCAGCGCCGTTTTCAAGCGGCCGCGGTGATGGCTTTCTGAGCTGCCTCCGCGAGCGATGAAGCCGTGATCAAATCCGATTCAGCCAACAACCTACGACCCTCCTCCTCATTCGTGCCCGCCAGTCGCACCACCATCGGAACCCTGACTTCCACTTCATCCATGGCTGCCAGTACCCCGCGCGCCACCTCGTCACAACGGGTGATTCCCCCAAAGATATTTATCAGCAGCGCGCGCACGCGGTTGTCGCGCAAAATGATGCGCAGCGCGGCTGCTACCTTCTCGGCGCTGGCGCCTCCCCCGATATCCAAGAAATTCGCCGGTTCCCCGCCGAAATGCTTGACAATGTCCATTGTTCCCATAGCGAGGCCAGCGCCATTAACCATGCAACCGATATATCCATCCAGCGCCACGTGAGAAAGTCCGTGCTCCCGGGCCTCGGCCTCGTCACCGGCCTCCGCATCCACGTCGCGCAGCTCCGCCAGATCAGGGTGCCGCAGAAGCGCGTTTTCATCGAGTACTAATTTAGCGTCAACAGCCAGTAGATTCTCTTCATCCGTGACCACCAGGGGATTGATTTCCGCCAAGGTAGCATCAGTTTGCACGAAAGTCTGATGAAGCCCAAGCGCAACATGAATGAATTCCTGCCAATGGGAACGCGGCAGATCAATACCGGACGCCAGATTGCGGGCCTGAAAGCCGCGTATGCCGAGAAATGGATCGATGTGTTCGCGCAGAATCTCTTCCGGAGTCTGCGCAGCCACCTGCTCAATGTCCACCCCGCCCCCAGCCGAGGCCATCATCACAGGCCGGCGCGCAGCTCTGTCATTGGTGATTCCCAAATAAATCTCACTCCGAATCACGGCAGCCTCTTCCACAAGCACTTTCTGCACCGTCAAGCCCGCGATTCTCAGCGAGAGTATCTCGGCGGCGTGTTTTCCGGCCTCCCGCGCGTTCACCGCAGTCTTCACGCCACCGGCTTTGCCACGGCCCCCAACCAACACCTGAGCCTTCACCACCACGCGACCGCCGAGGTCACGCGCGATGGCACGCGCCTGCCGCGCGCTCGCCGCTACCTGGCCGCGCGGAATCGGAATCCCGTTTGACGCTAACAATGTCTTTGATTGATGTTCGTGTAACTTCACTGAGGCCCTCCCGAAGGATTATAACACTCTGAGCAAGAGCACGGAGTCGCCAGCGAGCTGAGGAAAACTCATCACCACTGTGCGCTGCCTTTCACTCCGGCGCAAAATACAGCACGCGGTTGTTTCCGGCATCGGTCACGTACAGCCCGCCCTTCGCGTCCAGGGCAATCCCGGTTGGTAAATCGAACGAAGCTGCATCGCTGCCATAATCGCCCCAGAGGTCAAGCGGATTCCCGACCGCGTCCCACACCAGAATCCGGTATCCCTCCGGGTCTGAAGCGAATACTTGCCCTTCACCATCCACCGCAATGTACGGTTTATTGTCAAGCGATTGTCCGTGCCAGCCGGGAACTTCCCACTGGCGCAAGTACCTCCCCTCGCCGCCATAGAGCTGCACCCGGCCATTCCACGAGTCAGCAACGAACACGCTACCATCATCCCCTACCGCCACGCCCACAGGCTCGTCGAGTTGGCCATCGAGCGCCCCGCCCGAACCGATTTGCCGCACGCCCTCGCCTTCCGGAGTAAAAACGGAAACGCGTTTGTTGCCAGTGTCGGAAACGTACACCAGGCCCTGTGGCCCAATCGCGACCTCGCGCGGGCCCCACATGTTATGCAAATCCGTGTCATCGCCAAAGCGCCCCCACACAGCAACCGGCTGGCCCGCAAACGTGAATTTCTGCACACGATGATTCCACGTATCGGCAACATACACGAAACCATCATCGCTCACGGTCAGTCCCCAGGGCTCAAACAGCCTCCCCAGCGCCGCGACGTCGCCCTCGACCACCCCAAAACCTCCCCACTCTAGAATAAAACGGCCGTTGTGGTCAAATTTCTGGATGCGGTGATTGAACGTGTCGGCGACGTACACAAACCCGTCCGGCCCCACCGCCACGTCTCGAGGGCGGTCAAATTCGCCCTCACCCGTGCCGGGCGCGCCCCACACAAGCGCGGCCGTGCGCACGCGCGTCAGCGCCTCGTACGGGTCAGGCTCGGCCGGCTCGCTCAACACGACAGGTCCGATTCCAAGATTCCAGAGCCGCGCGGCCAGATCCTTCTCAATATAAAAGCGCATGCGGTCAACCACGGGCCAATTGGACAGCGATAAATCGCTACCGTGCAGCTCGCCATAGCGGGTGTAATCGCGCCGGAACCAGATGTCCCGCAAGGCCGCTCTGTGGGCAGGATCAACCAGATTGCTCCGCACCCGGTCGATGGTCAATTGAAAATAATCCTGCATCGGCCACCACATGCGGATGTATTCAAATGAATGGTATTTGTCGCCCAACATCGCCTCCACTTTCGGCCAGTTATTATCGCCGGCGATAACCAGGGGTGTGTCACGCAAACTGTCACGCGAAGGCTCCCCGCCAAAGAAGACTTGATTGGGATAATTACGCAGATACCAAGTGAACGGCCAGGAAACATCATCATCGTATGCCACGCGTATTCCCAGCCCATCAGTCGCGCGCCGCGATATCTCCTCCACCTGCTCCATCACCACCCGAATCCCGGGCGCTCCGGAGGCATAATTGATGAACTCAGTCTGCTCATCATAGCGCACATAGTTGGCAGCGATGCTGGTCCTGATTGTCAATAACGCGAGCATCCCAAGAGCGGCCATGGTGGCAACATGAGAAAGATGCCGCCACCCCATCCGACGCGCCGACGCAAACACCCCGGCTGCCGCCCCTATCATCACGACGATCGCCGAAAGAAATCCCATACTCGCTTGCAGCTCGGCCAGCGTGGTGCCCCGGAACGGCGCATCCATGCCTCCGAAACGCCAGAGAACATCGAGCATCGCCACCAGCCCCAACAGCACAAGCAGCGCAGCCGTCACCCCACCGCGGTCACTAACGATTCGCCAGTCCACCCGCACGGACCACCTCCCGACCACCCATCCGGCCACCATAATCATCGGCAGTGCAATGTGAACGGTCAGCCACGGCATTTTCTCCCCTGCCACCGCATAAATCACAAACACCGCCACCAGCCAGTATCCCAAAAACGGAATAGCGCCAAACACGCCGGAGTCCGCAAGCACCGGTCGCCCTCCTGTTCGCAGGCCGGTTTTTGCGCGGGCCACCGCCCACCAGGCGGCTACAAGCGCGCCGGCGGCCGGCAGGTATTCGTACATCGGCACCTGCACCAGCGCGTAGTAATACCAGGGCTGGCCGCCACGCTTAACACCCTGCTGCTCTAGCCAATATCCAAGGGAGCCGACCATTCCCGTCGCCAACCCGCCACCATTAGAAAACATGGTGGTGAAAAAGAACAGGTATATCGCATAGAATATTCCGGCGCAAAGCAGCCATTTTCTCCAGTCCCACGCCAGCCCTATCGCCACAGACGCCAGAAGCAACCCTGCCAACAC
>CAJWGI010000005.1 GCA_913031335.1 uncultured Anaerolineales bacterium
GGTCGTAGCCGGATGACGTCTTGACGGCGCGCGTGCCGGTGCGGATGATTTCACCAGAGGGCAGCACGACTTCCAGCCGCAGCACATTATCCTTTGTAGCGCCGTATTTCGGGGTGCGCGTGCCGGCCGCATTGTTGGAAACCATGCCGCCAATACTGGCGTTGGCGCCCGGATCGGGCGCAAAGAAAAGCCCGTGCCGCGCTAGGGCTTTGTTCATATCTTTATATAGAATGCCGGGTTGCACGTCGATCTGAAAATCAGCTGTGTGCACATCCAGGATTCTGTTCATGCGGCTCAGGTTTAAGACAATGCCACCTTGCACCGGGATGGGGTTGCCCTCGAGGCTGGTTCCCGCGCCCCACGGTGTGACAGGTATGCGATGCTGGTTGGCGTAACTCAAGATAGCGCTGACTTCGGCTGTGCTAGCCGGCCAGACAACCGCTGCCGGCAAGCTGGGTGGGTGGAAGGATTGATCCTGCGCGTGGTGCTCGCGGTCGGCGGCGGCTGCCGAGACATGCTCGGTGCCAATTGTGGCAGCCAGAAAGTCCAGATGCTGTAGCAGCAGGGGGTAGCCAGATTCGACGTTCTCTATCAGAGTTCCTCCGCCGCGTCCTCAACGCCGTAGGCCTCGCGCGCATGCTCCGGCGTCACAATCCCGGCGCGTACATCCGCCAGCACCGCTTCGCGCTCGCGCTCACGCGGGTCGCCAAAACCGCCGCCCCCGGCTGCATCCATCGTGACAACATCGCCCGGCTGCAAGCGGGTCAGACCAAAAGGGTTTCCCGCTTCGGCATTGACCAGAAACTGCGCGTGCGCCCCCGGTTCTCCGCCGAATAACCCCTCCGGCGGAAGCCGAAATCGCCCGGACTGAATCGCCAGGTTTACCGGCGGCAGCGGTGCAGAATCGTCATCGGGCACGCGGAAGACAACCCGTCGGCCCAGCCCACCGCGCTGCTGCCCCGCGCCGCCGGAATCCGGCAGCAGCTCACGCCGTTCCACCAGCAGCGGCGTGTCGCTTTCCAGAATCTCAGCCGGCGTGTTGGCGCCATTGGCGGGGAAGATATAACAATGCTCGCCATCCGCGCGCGCGCTGGCGCCCATCCCGCCGCCGCGAATCAACACCGTGTGCCAGCGCTGCCCATCATTGCGGCGGCCATAAAGAACATTCATCGTCGCCGGAGTGCCGCCGCTGCCCGCCAGAACCCGGTCGGGCAGCGCTTCAGCCAGCGCACGATAGATAATCTCGGTCAGAAAATGCCCGATCTGCATGCGCGCCGCCACCGCTGCTGGGAAGCGACAATTCACCACGCTGTCCTCAGGCGCGCTCAACTGGATGGGTGCAGCGCAGCCTTCGTTGTTGGGAATCTCCGGGTCGAAGATGCTCTTCAGTGCCATGAAGACGTAGGCATAGGTGAAATTGAAAACCACGTTGCCACCCCAATCCACTTGCGGGGAGGAGCCAGCCAGGTCAACCTGGATACCATCTCCCGCTACTTCCACGGACGCTTTGATGACCACGTCCTCGCGTCCTTCCATTTGCTCGATCACGCCCTCAGCGCGATAGACGCCGTCCGGCGCGGCGGCGATGGATTGGCGCATGCTTTTTTCGGTGCGCGCGATGATTTCATCAGCCAGGTCGTCCAGTCCGGCGAGGTCATTTTCGCCCAGCATACTGGCGACCTGCTCGGCGCACACATGGTTGGCGGCAATCTGTGAACGAATGTCACCCACCACTTCTTCCGGCGTGCGCACGTTTGAGCGGATCATCTGCAGCACCGCTTCGTTCAGCTTGCCGCCCGCATAAAGTTTCAGCAGCGGGATGAAAAGCCCTTCCGCAAAAACGTCGTGATTGTCCGCAGCCACTCGCCCGCCAATATCAGAGTGGTGGAAGACGCAGGCCGTGAAGGCGGTCAATCTGTCGCGATAGAAAATCGGGCTGAGCACGCAGATATCATTCAGATGCCCGGCCAGCGCCCACGGGTCATTGGTGATGTACACATCCCCCGGCTGGAACCCCTCCGCCGGCAGCTGCTGCACGAGTCGCTTAACCCCCAGCGCCATCGCCCCCGATTGTCCCGGCGTGGCAAACGAACCTTGCGCTAGCTCGCGCCCGTGCCGGTCGGTAAACATGCAGGTGTAATCGTGGGCGTCGCGCAGCAGGCTGGAAAACGCAGTGCGTGCAACCGCAGCGTCGGCTTCATCCACGATTGAAATCAACCGCCGCCAGAGAATTTCGAGAGTGACGGGGTCGAAGTTACCTGTCATTTATTTCTACTCCAACTCAATCCACAGGAACCCGAACTCATCCACCGTGACCTGTGCCGCTCCCCCCACAATCACGGTTGACTCGCGTTCTTCGATAATCGCCGGCCCCGCAAACTCCGCGCCCGGGAAAAGCCGATAGCGGTCATAAACGCTGAACGGGACGAAATCCCGCGCCCGACCCGAAAACGCCAGCCGCTCCCCTTTGCGGGCGGCTTCGAGATCGCTGTTCTTCCCACTCATCTTCGGCAAATCGAGCATTTTCACCGGCAAGCCGGCGCGCACGCGGAAATTGACGAATTCCACCGGAGAATTGGGATAGGTGCGCCCGTACAGTTTTTCATAGACCGCGTCGAATTCTGCGCGCACGACCTTCTGCTCAATTGCGCCGAAGTCCCCATCCGGCACGTCCACATTGGTCTCCGAGCCTTGCCCCACAAAACGCACATCCACCGAGCGCGAAAAAGTGATACTTTCCTGCGTGCCGCCCATGCGCAGCGCCCGCGCACCCTCAGCTTCCATTTCACGGAACAGGCCCTCGATCTCCCCAAAATCGGCCTTATCCAGTGCGGTCTTGTGGCTGCGCACCAGGTCAAAAGCGCGCGGCGCGGTGAAGAAGCCCAACGCCGAGCCGACGCCGGCATTGGGCGGCACAATCATGCGCGGCGCACCCAACTTGCGCGCAAGCCCGAAAGCGTGCACCGGCCCCGCGCCGCCAAGCGCCGCCAACGTGACCAGATTAGGATTGCCACCTTTTTCGGCAATGTGTGTTTTTGCCGCTGCCGCCATCGTCTCATTGACCAGATCGTGGATCCCCCACACCGCTTGCAGAAACGAGACCCCCAGCGGTGCGGCCACTTTTTCCTCCACTCCGCGGCGGGCGGCCGTTTTGTCTAACTGCATCTGGCCGCCCAGAAAATAATTCTCGTCCAGGTAGCCGAGCAGTAAATCGGCGTCGGTTACCGTGGGCCGGCTGCCGCCGTGCCCATAGCAGATCGGGCCGGGTTCCGAGCCGGCACTCTCGGGCCCAACCTGTAGCGTGCCCATGCGGCTGACGCGCGCAATGCTTCCGCCACCCGCTCCGATTTCCATCAAATCCACTACCGGCACCTGAATCGCCAGCCCGCTGCCCTTCCGAAAACGCTGCACCCGTCCGACTTCGAAAGTTTGTACCACCCCGGCGACGCCGTCCTGAATCAGGCAGGATTTGGCGGTGGTGCCGCCCATGTCAAAGCAGAACATTTCCGGCTGCTCGAACAGGTGGCTGAAATATTGCCCGGCGATGACGGCGGCAGTGGGGCCGGATTCAATGATGCGCACCGGGAATTCGGCCGCGGTCTCCACCGAAGTCACGCCGCCGCTGGAAAGCATGATGAATAGCCGTCCGCCAAAACCGAGCGCGCCCAGTCGCCCGGAAAGTTGGGTGAGATATTTGTCCGTTAGCGGCTTGACATAAGCGTTGGCGACGGTGGTGCTACTACGCTCATATTCGCGAATTTGTGGCAGCACTTCATACGAAATGGAAACCGAGCAGCCCGGCGCTTCGGTGGCGATGATGTCTTTCAGCGCCAGTTCATGCGCCGGATTCTCAAACGAGTTGAGCAGGCAGACCGCAATAGATTCGACGCCCAACTCCACCAGTTGGCGCACTACGGCGCACGCTTCGGCGTGGTCAAGCGGCTGCAACACGCTGCCATCGGCGCGCACGCGCTCGTTCACCTCTAGGCGCAAATGGCGTGCTGCCAGCGGCTGTGGAAATTCGGCGAATATATCGTAGGGCGCGTAGCGGATTTCGCGTCCCAGTTCCAGAGTATCGCGGAAACCGCGTGTGGTGATCAGCCCGGTGCGCGCGCCCTTGCGCTCGATGATGGCGTTGATGACCAGGGTGGTGCCGTGAATCAGTTCATCCAATTCAGCGATGACATTCGGTGCTGTCTGCTGCAGTTCCAGCATTCCCTGCTCGATGGCATCGGATGGGTTGCCGGACGTGGTCAGGCACTTGTTAACGCGAATATCCCCGGTTTCATCATCCAGTAAAACAAAATCGGTGAACGTGCCACCGACGTCTACTCCTAGGCGCATGACCGTGTCGCTGTCAAATAATTCCTTTCGCGCCCAGCCCCGCAATCTGCTCCGCGCTCAAACCGAGAACCTCGCCGAAAATTGTCTCGTTGTGCTCGCCGAGACGTGGCGGGAAGGTAAGCGTCGGGGCGCTTTCCGCGTTGGTCTGCGCCAGCGGCGGCAGCACCACTTCAACCCCGCTGCGCGCGTCGCGGGAGCGCGTCATCCCCTCTCTGAGCAGCGGCTCTTGTACCACCTCCGCCATCGTGTTGACCTTCGCTATCGGCGTCCCGATGGCGTTCATGGCGGAGATCAGCTCGGCAGCCGTGCGCTGGCGGGTGATGGCGGCGATGCGCTCGTTCAGGCTGTGGATATCGGCCATCCTCCCAGCGTTTTGCGCATAGGCGGTGTCAGCGAGGGTCTTGAAGCCGTCCAATTGAGTAAGAGCCTTCCATTGGCGGTCATTGCCCGTCGCGAGATAGACGAAGCGCTCATCTTTGGTGGGGAAGACCGAGACCGGCCCAAAGAACTGGTGCGTGTTGCCTCGGCGCGTGATGTGCTCGCCGAGCTCGGTCAACATGACTGCGTTCGCCATCCACGACAACGCCGAGTGAAACAAGGAAATATCGATGCGGCTGCCCGCGCCGGTGCTCGCACGCTGAAAGAGCGCTTTCATCACCGCGCCGTATGCGTGCTCCGAGGCGCCCAAATCCACCAGCGGCAACCCGACCACTTGCGGGAAACCGTCCGGCTCGCCGGTGAGCTCCATCCAGCCAGCGCGCGCCTGAATCACTGGGTCATAGGCGCCCTCGTCGCTCTGCGGGCCAAAACCGGTAGTGCCCAGCCAGATTAAATCGGGCCTGACGGAGCGCAGTTTCTCATAGGCGATGCCCAGTTTGGCGTAAGTGCGCGGGCGATTGTTGGTGGCGAAGATATCCACGGGCAGCCGGGTGATCAGATCGTGCAGCAGGGCCTGCCCCTCGGGAGCGCGCAGATTAAGCGTGATAGCCTCTTTGCCGCAATTGTTGGAAAAAAAATAACTGCACATGTCCGCCTCGTCGAGGGTCGCCTCGCCGATATAGCGGTTGGGGTCGCCGCGCCCGGGCGGCTCCACGCGGATAACGCGCATGCCCTCCCGCGCCAGCCGCTGAGTGAGGAAGGGCAGTGTGGTGGCTTGCTCCAGTGAGAGAACTGTGAGCTCTGAAAACGCAGTCATCCTATAGCCTGACCGGCTCTTTGAACTCCCCGAACACCTCCTTCAAAACGGATGTGATCTCGCCCAGGGTGGCGTAGGCGCGTACCGCGTCCATCATGGCGGGCATCACGTTCTGGTCGCTGGCAGCCGCCTGCCGCACGGATGCCAGCGTGCGGGCGGCTGCCTCTGTATCGCGACTTTCGCGTATCTGCTGCAAGCGGCGAATGGATTTCTCGGCCTGTTGCGGTTTGTATTCGTGCAGCTCCACGTCTGCGGAATAGCCGTCCTCGCCGCCCAGCCAGTCAGTGTAACAGTTCACGCCCACTTTGTGGATATTGCCCTCCTGGACACCTTTCTCCACCTGCCAGGCCCGATGCGCCACCTCGCTCTGTACCGCGCCCTCGCTGACCGCGCGCACAATGCCGCCCATCTCGGCGTCTACGCGCTTCATCTCTGAGACGATGCGCGCTTCGATTTCGTCAGTGACCGCCTCCACGTAATACGAACCGGCGAGCGGGTCGACCGTGTCGCATAGCCCCATCTCCTCGACCAATATCTGCATGGTGCGCAGCGAAATCAGCGCGGCCTTTTCGGTGGGGATGGTGTAGGCTTCGTCGTAAGAGCAAAGCGCCATCGTCTGCGTGCCGGAAAGGGCCGATATTAGCGCATAATATGCGCCGCGCACGATGTTGTTTTCTGGCTGCTCGATAGTCAGGCCACCGCCGCCTCCGCCTGCTATCATCTTCATCTGCATGGTGCGCGGGTTCTGCGCGCCGAACTCGTCACGCATCAACTTCGCCCACAGACGGCGCGCAGCCCGGAATTTGGCCACTTGCTCAAACAGATTGCCGAAAATATCCAGGTTGAAGGACATCCGCCCGGCAAAATCATCCACATGCAATCCACGCGCCAGCCCGCGGCGGATGTATTCGCAAGCGATGCTGTAGGCGTAGGCGATTTCTTGCACTGGGTCTGCGCCGGATTCGCGAATGTGGTAGCCACAGACCGAGACCGGATAGTATTTTGGCGCGTTTTTGGCGCAGAATTCAATCGTATCGGCGATCAAGCGGATGGCTGGTTCGACCGCGAAAATCCACGCGCCGCGCCCGATGTATTCTTTCAGAATGTCGTTTTGTGCGGTGCCGCGCACCTGCGCCAGCGGCACGCCGTGTTTTTCGGCGACGACGAAATACATCGCCATAATCGGCGCAGCCACTGCGTTGATGGTGAGCGAGACGCTGATATCTTCGATGGGGATTCCGTCAAAGGCGACTTCCATATCCGCCAGCGTGTCAACTGCCATGCCCACGCGCCCGACTTCTCCGGTTGCCAGCGGGTCGTCCGAATCCAACCCCATTTGTGAAGGCAAATCAAAGGCGACATTGAGCGCATTTTGCCCGTTGGCAATCAGGAATTTGAAGCGTTCGTTGCTTTCGGCGGGCGTGCCAAACCCGGCGTATTGCCGCATGGTCCATGGGCGGCGGCGATACATATGCGCGTGAATGCCGCGCGTGAAGGGAAACTCGCCCGGCTGCCCGATTTCGGCGTCGGCGGCATCCTCCGGCCCGTAAACCGGCTTGACCGGAATACCAGATTCTAACTGTACTTGCTTCATTTCACTGAATACAATTTCCCCGTTTGTCTGTGAGAGAGATTGCCCCGATGGAGCGACCATTCTGGTGACCTTCTAGCCATGGCTGTTGCTCTCATCGCAAAGCCGAAAGGGCACAATGGCACAAGCTATTTGCACTCTGTGACCATGCGGCTTTGTGCAAATCACGGCGCCCGGGCGCAGAATCGCTACGGCACTAACTCAATCCCTCGCTCAAAAGCCCTGCGATTGATATCGATTGTCTTTGGCGGCACGCGCGCTTCAATCGCCTGCCAGATTGCATCCTCGCTGGCGATATGGGTTAACTTCATCACCGCTCCCAGCGCCACTGAATTGGAGAGTACAGCGTTGCCCAACTCCATTTTGGCGATTTCCACGATCGGCAGGCGATGAATATCGCGACCGTTTTCCGGCGCATTTGGAACCAGATTGCTGTCCACCAGAACAGTGGCCTCGCTCGCAAGACCGTCGCTGTATTTTTCATACGACATCTGTGCCAGACAGAGAAAGAACTCGATCTCCTTGGCGCGTGGAAAGAGCACCGGGCGGTCGGCCACGATGATATCAACTTTGGTGGGGCCACCGCGCACCCGCGAACCATAATGTGGGCTCTGGACTGCGTATTTGCCTTCATAGAGTATCAACGCTTCTGCCAAAATCGCGCCGCCGAGAATGACACCTTGGCCGCCTTCGCCCGCAAATCGCAGTTCACGCCGTGACGACATGGCTTCAGTCCCCCGCGCCATTGCCTGACAATCGGGCGACACATTCTGACCAGAGCGCGGTGTATTCAGGCTGGTCTATTTGTTTGAGGATGCCGACCGTGAACTTCCCCTCCAGCGCTTCCATCGGGAGCACTTCGACCATTTCTTCATCCACCCCGTTCCCGCGAATCCAGCTGATCATCTCGGCGGCCTGCGGGTGTTTGTTTTTTCGCCCATAATTGACATGGCAATTGGTGATGACCTCGATGACAGCCATGCCCTTGTGCGCCATGCCAAGCCGCAGCATTTCCGTCATGTGATGCAGATTGGCGACAGTGGAACGGGCGACATAAGTCGCGCCGCATGTGTCCGCCAGTGTACAAGTGTCGAATGTCTGCTCAATGGAGCCGTATGGCGAAGTGGGCGCCCAGCTGCCGATTGGCGTCGCCGGCGAGAACTGTCCGCCCGTCAAACCGTAAGTGAAATTGTTGGCGACGATCAGTGTCAGGTCGATGTTTCGGCGGCAGGTGTGCATAAAATGATTGCCGCCAATCGCCAGCGCATCGCCATCGCCGCTGACCACGAACACATGCTTATCGGGCTGGACGAGTTTCAGGCCAGTCGCAAAGGGCAGTGTTCGCCCGTGCGGTGTGTGCAGTGTGTTGCAATCAAGATAAGATGACATCCGCCCCGAGCAGCCGATGCCAGATACCACAGCGCAGTCATCTTTCGCGATGTTGTTTTCGTGCATTGCGCGGATGATGGCCTTCATTAAGTTTCCCAGACCGCAGCCGGAGCACCACTGCGTGGGCATCTTTTCATTTCGTAAATACGTTGCGTAATCGAACGCCATCGGCTTTAGTCTCTACACACTCATCTGGAAAACTTCGGTGTGCGGCTGCAGCGTGTCGCCGTGTTCCAGCCAGTGGTGTGCGGTGGAAACGATTTCATCCGGGTCGATGGGCTGGCCGCTGGCGCGATGAATGCCTACAATCGGGGTGTCGCGCACCACGCGCTCAATCTCGCGCACCATCTGGCCCATATTCATCTCAACCACGAACAACACCCTGACGCGCGCAGCCGCGGCGCGCAGCGCTTCATCCGGGAACGGCCAGATAGTAACCGGCCGGAACATACCAACTCTGACGCCCTGTTCGCGCAAGCGCAACATGGCCGAGCGCACCGAGCGTGCGCCCGCGCCGTAGGCGAAGATGGCTATGTCCGCGTCCTCTAGGCCATCTTCTTCCCATTCAAGGATATCTTCCTCGCTGGCGCTGATTTTCAGCATCAGGCGACGCAATTGCGCCTCGGCGATGTTCGCGTTCTCGGAAGGGAAACCGGTTTCATCGTGCGTCAGGCCGGTGACGTGATACCGGTATCCCTCGAAGAAGTTCGCCATTGGCGGCACTAATGCGCCGCTGACATCATACGGAAGGTATTCATCCGGGGGAATATCGGGCTTGTGACGTTTCAGTGTTTCCACTGAGTCGGGGAATTCTACCCGCTCACTCATGTGCCCAATCAGTTCATCAGAGAGCAGAATCACGGGCGTGCGATACTGTTCCGCCAGGTTAAAAGCGCGCACCGTCTGCTGATACATCTCGGTCAGGTCGGCCGGATAAAGGGCGATGATCGGGTGATCGCCGTGCGTACCCCAGCGCGCTTGCATTACGTCTCCCTGGGAGGGCAGGGTGGGCAGCCCGGTGGAGGGGCCGCCGCGCATCACGTTCACCACCACGCACGGCACTTCGGCCATGCACGCGAATCCCAGGTTCTCCTGCTTGAGTGAAAAGCCAGGCCCAGAGGTCGCCGTCATGGCTTTTGCCCCCGCCAGACTCGCGCCGATAACCGCGCCCATCGAGGCGATTTCATCCTCCATCTGGATGAAGCAGCCATTCACTTTGGGAAGCTCCTCGGCCATCACATGCGCCACTTCGGAGGAGGGCGTAATGGGATAGCCGGCAAAGAAGCGGCAACCGGCGGCAATCGCGGCGTGGGCTATGACCTCGTTTCCAGACATCGAGTGGATTGTCGGCATGGCTCTATTCGCTGTTTTCCTCGCGCTCGCGCCGGTCTCGTTTCAGCAGCTGCTCCCACTCGGCGTCCACCCGCTCCTGAATATGCGTTAGCATGTCCTCGTTGCCCGTTTTGAACAGATGAGAGAAACGGCCCTGCAACTGCATGTATTCCGTCACGGGCCGCTTTACGTTCGGGCGAAAAGTGAGCCTGAATCTTCCGTCTTCGATTTCGTAGAGCGGCCAAACGCAGGTCTCCACGCTTGACCGCGCCAGAATCTGAGAATCCTCTGGCTCTGACCTCCATCCAAGCGGGCAGACTGCGAACACATTCAAGAATGCCGGACCATTGACGTCGAGCGCCTTTTTCACCTTGCGGGTGAAATCCATGTAGTAGCCCGGTGATGCCGTCGCCACAAAGGGAATGTCGTGCGCGGCCGCTATTGCGGTCAGGTTCTTGCGCTCTTCTTGCTTGCCCTGAATGACCACTCCGGCCGGGCTGGTGGTCGTGTTTGCGCCAAAAGGGGAGGCCGAGGAGCGCTGGATGCCGGTGTTCATGTAAGCGCCGTTGTCATAGCAAATGTAGACGAAATCGTGCCCCCGCTCCAGCGCTCCGGAAAGCGACTGAAGCCCGATATCATAGGTGCCGCCATCGCCGCCGAGCGCGATGAACTTCATCGGCTTCTTGTTTTTGCGTTTGGGCACATCTCCGCGCCGTTCCATGGCGCGATACGCAGCCTCCGCGCCAGTGATGGTGGCGGCGGCATTCTCAAAACCATTGTGAATCCAGGGCACATTCCAGGCGGTGAACGGGTACACGCTGGTACATACCTCCACACATCCGGTCGCGTTGGAAACGACAGTCGGGTAATCAGTTGCGGTCAGCATCTGGCGGATTATCACCCCGGCACCGCAGCCGCTGCATAACCGGTGCCCGCCGGCTACCGGCTCTCCCCGCGAAGCAATCTCCAACAAGGCGGCGCTCGGCATTAGAGTTACTCCCTCACTCCCACAAAGCGGAATGTCGGCGCGGTGTCCGTCTCCATTTCGTCATACAGCGCGCGAATCTCGCCGCCGGTGATTGCGCGTCCTCCCAGACCATATACCCGCCCCAAAACGCGCGGGCGGTGCGGGGCGTCGAACAGCGCAGTGCGCACCTCGGTGAACAGCGGACCACCATCTGCGCCGAATGAGTGCGAGCGATCCAGCACCGTGACCGCCGTTAAATCCTGCAGCGCGGCGCGCACATCCGCCGCCGGGAATGGGCGGAACACCCGAGGGCGCAGCAGCCCGACTTTGCGACCCTCGGCGCGGAGCGTATCCACCATGTCGGCGACGCTGCCGGCGGTGGAAGATAGCACCACTATAGCCGTGTCCGCATCTTCCATGCAATACGCTTCCAGCATGCCATGCTCTCGGCCAAATTTCGCACCGAATTCAACGCAGACGGCACGGATGACCGCATCCGCTTTTTTCATCGCCTCCACCTGCTGGTACTTGTGTTCAGTGTAGGCGTTGGGCAAATCGGTTGCGCCGAATGTGACCGGGTTGTCAACATCCAGCAGTGAATAACGGGCGCGATACTTTCCCAAGAAATCGCGCACTTCCGCATCATCCAGAATTTCAGCGTTTTCGCTCGTATGAGTGGTCAAGAAGCCATCCATGCAGCACATCACCGGCAGAAGTACGTCTGGGTGTTCGCCAATGCGTACGGCCTGCAGGATGTTGTCGTAGGCTTCTTGCACCGATTCGGCGTAAAATTGAATCCAACCCGAATCGCGCGCGCCCATCGAATCTGAGTGGTCACAGTGGATGTTGAGTGGTCCGGAAAGCGCGCGGTTGCCTACCGCCATCACTATCGGCAGGCGCATGCCGGAGGCGATGTAGAGCACCTCCCACATTAGCGCCAGCCCGTTTGCGGAAGTGGCCGTCATCACACGCGCGCCAGCAGCGCCGGCCCCCACGCACGCGCTCATGGCGGAATGTTCCGATTCGCAGGGAACCAGTTCGGCGCGCATACGTCCATCGGCGATGAACTGCGCCACCTCTTGCATTATCTGCGTGGTCGGCGTGATAGGATATGCAGCACATACATGCGGGTCAATCTGGCGAATGGCCTCGGCCACGGCCTCGTTCCCGGTCAGCGCCAGCAACTGTCGCTGTGGTTGGGGCGGCGCTTCTGCTGCCTCGGCTTCAACAGTCACGGCATCAGTCTTTAAGACCTGTGTTTCCCGGTTCACAATGTCGTTTCGAACTGCTCTTCTGCAATCATGGTGATTGCCTTGACCAGCGGTGGGCATTCATTCGCGCAGATGCCACAGCCTTTGCAGTGGTCATAAATGAAGCCGAGCATTTTGCTCTCCTGAATCTCAATGGCTGAATCCGGGCAAGAAATCCAGCAATGCAGGCAGTGGACACAGGCGGAGTGATTGAGCAGCGGGCGCTTGCCGCCCCCGCGCCAGTCTCCGGTTTTGTAGGCTGCCGAGGTACCCCCTTCCGGAATGACGCCGCCGATGGGCAGCGTCTCCCAGCCCTCATTAATCACGTCAATCATTCCAGCGCCGCCTCCCCGCGCACCTCATTGTACGCGCGCCTGATTGCTTCCAGATTGCCATCCACGACCTTGCGCTTGAATTTCTCGCTGAAGCTCTTTTCGGTCGCGGAAAGCAATGCCTCCAATTGCACTACACCGCTCACTTTTGCGGCTGCGCCCAGCATGGGCGTATTGGGTTTTCGCAAGCCGATTTCTTCCTGCGCGATCTGGGTTGCATCCACCGTGAAGACGGGCTGGTCCACCCCAAGCGCCTGCCGCGCATCCGCCGGTGATTTGGTGGTGTTGATCAAAAAAACCACATCGTCATCCACGTCGTCGATCACCCTGGCGCTGAACACGAGGGTGGGGTCAACCACAATCACCACTTGTGGATTTTCCACCAGGCCATGCCGCCGGATAGGTTTCGTGGCGATACGATTGTAGGCTCTGATCGGCGCGCCCATGCGTTCCGGCCCATAATCGGGGAACGCCTGAACATGCTTGCCCTCGAGCAAAGCTGCGTCGGCGAGCGCTTTTGCGGCTGTCACAGCGCCCTGGCCGGCGCGGGCGTGCCAGCGAAATTCAAGTATTGCCATTTCACGCCACCGCCGTAATCTGCACCGAAATGCACAGGTCGGGGCATACATCCTCACACTGCCCGCAGCCGGAGCACATGTCCGGGTTGACGGCAACCGCAACCATCCCGGCGATGCGTGATGCATCCGCCGTCATTTGCAATACAAATTGCGGGCAAGCGTGCACGCACAATTCGCAGCCGGTGCACAACGATTGATTAATCTGCACTGGCGGCTCGGAACCATTGGGATGGCTACCGGTCACTTAGTGTTCCTCCAGCCTCGCATTATAACGGATGAAATCAGCTATATCACCAAACGCGCTGCCGGTGGGGAACACGGCTGCCACTCCTAGTTCCAGCAGCGCCTCCCGGTCTCGCGCGGGTATGTTGCCGCCGACAATCACCAGCGGGGTTAATTCATTGGCGGCCAACTGTGCCATCAAATTTTGAGAAATTGGCACATGCGCTCCGGATAGCACCGAAAGCCCAATCGCGTGCACGTCTTCCTGCAGCGCAATGGAAACGATTTGCTCTACCGTCTGGTGCAAACCAGAGTAGATGACCTCGAAGCCGGCATCGCGCAGCGCCAGCGCGACAACTTTCGCGCCGCGGTCGTGGCCGTCCAGCCCGGGCTTGGCGATGAGTACCCGGATGGGTTTATCCGCCATTTTTCCCATCCACTCGTAGCACAATCGCCGCGGCCGTGTCGCCGGCAGCGCAGCCGGTAAACAGGCCGTAGCCGCCGCCTAGCAGCGCCAGCTCCTCGATTAGTTCCATTATCAGGCGCATCCCCGTTGGGCCTTGCGGATGCCCCCAGATCAACGATGAGCCGTAATTGTTCATCGCTTCTTTCTCCACGCCCAACTCGCGCGAAAAATAGATATCGTTCACCGCAAACGGATTATGAGTCTTGATGGCGTTCACATCCGAGATGCCGATGCCGGCCAAGTCCAGCGCGCGGTGCGTGGCGGGCACATTGGCAGCCGGCATGAAGCCTTTCTTCGCCCGACCCTGTGCAAAACTGAGCAGCTGCACTTTGACATTCGCATTGGCGCTCAACTCCGCCGCACGCGCCGCGGTGGTGACGATCATTCCTGCGTTGCCATCGGCGGGGAAAGTTTGCCCGCCGAAAGTGACGCTGCCTTCCGGCAGCACCGGCCTGAGTTTCGCCAGCCCTTCCGCC
>CAJWGI010000006.1 GCA_913031335.1 uncultured Anaerolineales bacterium
AGCTGGAGCGTTGCGGCGCCGGCGTGGTGGGCATACCGTGCAACACTGCGCACGCTCCGCCCATTCTCGACATAATCAAGGCGAACATGACGCACCGTGACAGCGCGGTGACATTGCTCAACATGGTCGCTGAAATGGTGGCGTTTCTTCGCAGTCACCATGCAGATGTCAGGCGAGTGGGTGTGCTCGCCACCACCGGCGCGCAGCGGGCGCGCATCTACACGCGCGCGCTGGAAAGACAAGGTCTGCTGGTCGTCGTGCCCACCGATGACGACCAGGACCGCATCGTGCATCCGGCCATCGCAGATGAGCATTACGGCATCAAAGCGTGCGCCAGTCCGGTTTCGCCACGGGCGAGAAACGACTTGCTTCGGTCGGTGCGTGCTTTGGCGAGCGCAGGGGCGGAGGCGATCATTCTGGGATGTACTGAGATACCGCTGGCGATAACGGAAAGGGAAATTGACGGCGTGGCGATAATTGACCCGACATTGGTTCTGGCGCGTGCGTTGATTCGCGCGGTCGCGCCGGAGAAGCTTCTGCCGCTGCACTAGTGCAGCTGTCGGCGCAGTGCATCTGCGTCGGTCACTGGCAGCCGACATTCAAAATCCCGGCACACATACGCGGTGGCGTTGTTCCCTTTTTGGGCGCGGCCAGAAAGGAGCGGTACGAGGACATCATCGCCGGGAGATTCACAGCAGGCTACCACTTGATGGGGGCGATACGGGTGCTGGGCGGCAGCCAGCAGCGCACGCGTGTCGACCGCATCGGGAGCGCCGATTACGGCAATCTCATACCTGGAACTGACCGTAAACGAGAGTGCTTGCAGCCACTGCCCAAAACCGGTGGGGTGGCGGCCCGCCATATTCTGCATGGTTCTTAGGGCATTCTCAGCCGCTTCAGTGAATCTGCGTTCGCCGCTGTAAGCCCCCAGTCTGAGCAGCACGCCAGCAGCCATGGCGCTTCCAGAGGGTGTGGCGTTGTCCTGCAAAGTCTTCGGGCGCACCACCAGTGTTTCGTGGTCGGCGCTGGTGTCGAAAAAACCGGCCCCATCCTGAACGCTAAAGTGCGCAAGCATGCTATCTGCCAACTGGTGGGCGACCAGGTACCAGCGCTGATCAAAGGTGGTTTGATAGAGCTGCAACAAACCCTCTGCCAAACAGGCATAATCCGAAAGGTACGCGTTCAGTTTGGCGGAACTGCCAGCGCGCCAGGTTCGTAGCAGTCTACCATCGCTTCCGAGCAGCGTTTCCAACAGGAACTCCGCGTTGCGGATGGCGGCCATGCGGTAATCGGCGCGGTCTAGCACGCACGCGGCCTCCGCCATGGCAGCCAGCATCAGCCCGTTCCACGCAGTGATTATCTTGTCATCTAGGCCGGGCCGCACGCGCTCTTCGCGCCGGGCCCACAACGCCGCGCGGGCGCGGGAAAGCGCGGCCTCCACATCCGTTTCGGGCATCCTGAAATGGGCGCCCAAATCCGCCGTGGGAAGTTTGACATGCAGGACGTTGACGCCCTCGAAGTTCCCGCGCGCGGTGACACCGAACGCGGCCATGACCAATTCTGCGTGTTGCGGCACTGTGGCGCGAATCTCATCGGCGCTCCAGACGAAGAACTTGCCCTCTTGCCCTTCCGAATCGGCGTCCTGCGTGCTGAAGAACCCACCCCGCGAATGCGTCATCTCACGGAGCACATAATCGAGGGTCTCGGTGGTGACGCGGCGATAGAATTGCTTTCCGGTGAGTTGATACGCGTGCAGGTACAGTCGCGCGATCTGGCTGTTGTCGTGAAGCATTTTTTCGAAGTGAGGCACCAGCCAGTTGGCGTCCACCGAGTACCGATGGAATCCACCTCCGAGTTGGTCGTACATCCCACCCCGAGCCATGGCCTGTAACGTCTTCTCGACCATCTCCAGCGCGAGCGCATCTCCGCAGCGGTGATGCTGCTGCAAGAGGAATTCGAGTACCATCGGTTGCGGGAATTTTGGCGCTGTACCCCAACCGCCATTGCGGGCATCGAATCCTTGCCACAACGTGCGCGTGGCCCGGTCGAGGGCGTCGTCTGTCAAGGGTGGCGCGGATTCCTCGTCCGTGGCGGCGAGGCTGGCCGAAAGATTCTGGAGCAGCTGCTCCCCGCCCTCCAGCAGCTCCGACCTCCGTTGCTTCCAAGCTTGCGTGATGGAGTGGAGTACTTCCCCGAATCCGGGGTGCTGTCCGCGTCGTTTCGGCGGGAAATAGGTGCCGCCAAAAAACGGTACGGCCTGCGGAGTGAGCCAGACGCTCATTGGCCATCCGCCGTGGCCGGTCATGGCGACCACCGCGTCCATATAAATCGAGTCTAGGTCGGGGCGCTCCTCGCGGTCGACTTTTATGCTGATGAAATCGGCGTTCAGCAGTGCCGCCAGTTCCGCGTTTTCGAAGCTCTCACGCCCCATGACGTGGCACCAGTGGCAAGCCGCATAACCGATGCTGAGGAAGACCGGCTTGCCTTCGGCGCGGGCGCGTGAGAACGCGTCGTCGCCCCATGGGTACCAGTCGACCGGGTTGTCTTTGTGCTGCAGTAGGTACGGGCTGCTCTCGCCCGCAAGGTGGTTGGGCACGCTTTCCCTCTGGAAGCTAGTATATCGTTCTTCGCGGAGAGCGGCTCAGTCAGGAGTAATGTTGTTGCAGGCTGTGCACCTGAAGGCTCTTGGCGCGCATTGCGCGGCTGTCGTCGTACGCGGTCTGCCCCAGCGGGGTGTTGACAATCAGGTCAAGTTCGCCGGCCGCTACCATTTCGGCGATGTGGTGACCGCCCTCATCCACTTTGCGCGCAACATTTACCGGCAGCCCGCTTCGTTTTATCCACTCGGCGGTGCCGGAGGTCGCCAGCAATTTGAAATCCATGCGGTGCAATTCGCGCGCTATTTTCAGGATGGCGCTTTTGTCAAAATCGTTCACGGTCAGCAGCGCTGTGCCATCGGTCGGCAAGGGCACGCCGGCGGCCAACTGTGCCTTGGCGAAAGCGTGCCCGAAGCGCGCGGCGTGCCCCATCACCTCCCCGGTGGAGCGCATTTCCGGACCGAGCAGCGTGTCCACTCCGGGGAACTTCTTGAACGGCAGCACGGCCTCCTTGACGAAAAAACCGTCCACGGGCAGCATTGAGGTGAAACTCAGTTCCGCCAGCGATTTGCCCGCCTGCACCTGGGCAGCCAGTCGCGCAATCGGGTGACCAGTGGCTTTGTTCACAAATGGCACCGTGCGGCTGGCGCGTGGGTTGACCTCGATGACATAAACCGCATCGTCTTTGATTGCGAATTGCACGTTCACCAGGCCGCGCACTTTCAGCGCCTTGCCCAAGCGCTCGCTTTCCGCGTCCTCCGGCGTGACCCCGTAATTGCCGATATGGGGCATGGTCATAGTGATTATTTGCCTGTGATAAGAGGGGTCGGTGAGGACTTCCTGATAACCGGTCAGGCTGATGTTGAAGACGATCTCCCCGGTAGCGTCGCCCGCAGCGCCAAAGCTAACGCCGGGCCAGAGAGTTCCATCTTCAAGGGCGAGCAGGGCCGGGGAGGATAACGTGACGCGATTATCTCAGATGTGAGCGAGTGCTTGCTCCAAGTCCGAGATTATATCATCAGCGTCTTCGATGCCCACGGAAATCCTGACAAGATTATCCTTGATGCCGACGGAGAGCCGCTCTTCGGGCTCGAGTTCATAATATGACATCAACGCAGGTTGTTCGATAAGCGTCTCAACCCCGCCGAGGCTGGGGGCGATGTACGGGATTGTGACAGCATCCACAAGCCGGCTTGCGCCCTCCAGTCCGCCGGGCACCTCAAAGCTGATAACACCGCCGTAGCCGCGCATTTGCGCTTTCGCGACAACGTGGTCGGGATGCGAGGGCAATCCCGGATACCACACTCGCTCGACCTGCGCATGGCTCTCGAGGAATTCGGCCACGCGCTGCCCGTTCTCGTTTTGCCGGGCGATGCGAAGCCCAAGCGTTTTCAAGCCGCGGATGAGCAGGAAAGCCTGTTGCGGGGCCAACACGGCGCCCATCATCCCGAGCAGCTTCCGAACCAGCCCGGTCAACTGTTCGCTGCCGCACACCGCGCCGGCCAGAAGGTCGTTGTGGCCGCCGAGGTATTTTGTGCCCGAATGCATTACCAGGTCGATGCCGTATTCAAGTGGGCGCAGATTGAGCGGAGTGGCGAAGGTGGCGTCAATCAGCGTCTTCACTTTGTGGCGCCGGCCGATTTCGGCAAAACGCTGCAGGTCGAGGCAACGCGTGTAGGGGTTGGTCGGCGATTCGGAGACCAGCAACTTCGTCTCCGGTCGGATTGCCGCTTCGAGTGCGTCGTAGTCGCCCGCGGGCGCAACTGTGCAGTCCACGCCGAATCGTTTCAAAAATGTACGGCAAAACTGACGCGTGCGCCGGTACGAATCATCGGTGATGACCATGTGCGTGCCAGCGCTCAGGAATGCCAGTAGCGTGAGGGTGGTGGCGGCCATTCCGGAGCCGCACAATACGCAATCGCCGGCACCTTCCAGCGCGGCCAGACGGGTCTCGGCGGCTGCTACGGTGGGGTTGCCATAACGTCCGTATTCAACACGCCCATCTGCATTTCCCCAGATAGCGGCATCCATAAATTCGCACAAATCGCGTGTGTCTGCGAATGTATAAGTGGCGCTCTGCACGATTGGCTCGGTAAGCGCGTGGTGCGGCTTTTCGCGCTTCGCTCCGGCGTGCACTGCGCCCGTGGAATCGTTCACTTTTCTATTGCTCATTGTGCCTCCGTAACCAGTGGGTGGCGGCCACGGCTTTGGCCCAAAACGAAAACACCCCGGCGTGAAAGACCGGGGTGCAGTGCGCGATTGCGTTCTCATCTCCCAGACATTGTCTGCCGGAATTGGCACCTTGCGCGTGTGCGCCGGTTGCCGAGGTTTCGTAGGGCCGATCCCTCCACCTCTCTGGATAAGATTACCAGTTTTGATTATATGCACTTGAGATTAGCAGCGCATGTGGTTTGTGTCAAGCGCACCACATCTCGAATTCCGGCGCTATTCTTGACTCTGGTGCGGAAAGTAGGTTACAATTTGAAATATGAGTGGTATATCAGCGATTGCTTTCAGTCCATTATGATTAACGCGCTCGCGCGGCCTACAAGTCTGCTCACCGCTCACCACCCCGGAAGGACACAGGGTGCAACCTCGCAGGGCGAACAGGCCTATGTGCTCATCAAACGTGGAATCATCCGGCTGGAATATCCGCCGGCCAGTCTGCTGAACGAAGCCGAATTGATGCAGGCCTTGGGGATAGGACGCACGCCCATTCGCGAGGCGCTGCAACGCCTTGCTCTTGAAAACCTTGTGGTGATATTGCCGCGCCGTGGCACAATGGTGGCCGACCTGAATCTGAGTGATTTGCAGAAAATCTCCGAGGTGCGGCTTGAGCTGGAAACCTTTGCCGCGCGCCTGGCCGCTGAGCGGGCGCGTCCCGAGCATCTGGTCACATTGGAGAATCTGCTGGTGGCTAAAGAGGATGTTTCGGAAAGTGACGATCACCACCAGCTGATTGAATTGGACCAGCAATTTCACCAACTCATTGCAGAGGCGGCCGGAAATGAATTCCTCGCCGGCGAGCTGCGCGGGCTTTACGATCATGTCATCCGCCTGTGGTACCACGCGCTGCACAAAGTCATCGACCCGCTGGGTGTTTCCCTGAATGACCACGCCAGAATCGCTGCCGCGATCAAGGCAGGAGACGGCGAACGCGCCGCGAAGGTTATGCACGCGCACATCACTAGTTTCCAGGTCGAATTTCAGGCAGCGCTTTAGATGATGGCGGTGGGTAAGAATCGAGGCTGCAGGAAGAGCGTGAAATGAGCGAGATTCCGGATAGAGCACAGGTTGTCGTTGTCGGCGCGGGCATTGTGGGTAACAGCCTGGTCTACCATCTGGCTGACATGGGATGGAAGGACGTGGTGCTGCTAGATAAGGGCCCGCTGCCAAACCCGGGTGGGTCCACCGGGCACGCCTCCAACTTCATCTTCCCGGTTGACCACTCTAAAGAAATGACTGCGCTGACGGTCGAAAGCATCAAAACGTTTAATGATCTTGGCATGTTTACAGAGCCCGGCGGCATCGAGCTGGCGCGCACAGATGAGCGCATGCAGGAGCTGACCCGCCGGCTTACCTCGGCGAAATCGTGGGGAGTGCCGGCTGAACTCATCACCCCGGAGCAGGTGAAAGAAAAAGTGCCTTTCGTGAACACCGACCTGATTAAGGGCGGCTTCTGGTGCCCGACCGCCGGTGTGGTCGACCCGCTGAGGGCCGGCACGCTGATGCGAGAGCACGCGCAGAAAGCGGGCTCTTTGCGCAGCGTGCACGCCAATGTGGAAATCACCGGCATTGAGGTGCAGGCTGGCCGGGCGCGCGGCATGCACACTAATCAGGGTTACATCGGCGCAGAGTACGTCGTCATTGCGTGCGGCGTGTGGAGCCCGCGCTTGGCGGCGATGGCGGGTGCGCGCATACCGCTCACGCCGATGGTGCATCAGTTTGTCACGGTGGGGCCAATCACCATTTTCGAAAACACACGCGGTGAGATCGATTTCCCGGTGGTGCGCGATGTGGACGTGAATATGTATGAGCGTCAGAACGGCAGCGACCTTGAAATCGGTTCCTACAGCCATCGGCCGATTCACCATTCTCCGGATGATATTCCCTCCAACGAGGAGGCGTCGCTCACCCCCACCGAGCTGCCGTTCACCGACGATGATTTTGACGAGAGCATGGAAAACGCACTGGAATTGATGCCGGAGATTCTGGAAAATGTGGGCACGCGCCACGCCATCAATGGGCTGATGTCGCTCACGCCGGATGGCGGCCCGATAATCGGGGAAATTCCGGAAGTTAAGGGGCTGTGGTCGGTGGCGGCTATCTGGATTAAGGAAGGACCCGCATTCGGGCGCGTTGCGGCGGAGTGGATGACGAAGGGCTACTCTGAGATTGACGCTCATGCCGCCAACATCGCGCGCTTTTATGACCACTCGCGTACGGACACTCACGTGCGCGCGCGTACCGGCGAATCATTCAACAAGATGTACGGGATAGTGCATCCGGCCGAACAGTACGAAAGCGTGCGAAACGCGCGCGTAAGCCCGTTCTTCGCGCGGCAGCAGGAGCTTGGCGTGGTTTATTTTGAAACCGCCGGCTGGGAGCGTCCACAATGGTACGGCTCGAACGAAAAGCTACTCGCCGATTGCGGCGAACGCGTGATGCCGCGCCCGGCGGAGTGGGAATCACGCTGGTGGTCTCCCATCATAAACGCCGAGCACCTGGCAATGCGCGAGCGCGTCGGCCTGGTTGACCTGACCGCCTTCTCGATTTTCGATTTCAGCGGCGAGGGCGCATTGGATTACATTCAGCGCATGACGGTGAACCAGATGAACGTGTATGTCGACCGGGCGGTCTATACGCCACTGCTCGAGCCGCAGGGCGGCTTCAAGGCCGACCTGGCCATCATGCGGCTAGCGGAAGACCGCTTCCGTGTCATCACCGGGGGCTCTACCGGGAACATCGACAAGAAATGGTTCCGCGACCACATGCCGGAGGACGGCTCAGTGCGCTTCGAGGAGCTCACCTCCTCACTGTGCACGCTAGGGCTGTGGGGCCCCCGCGCCCGCGACGTGTTGCAATCGGTCTGCAACGACGATGTCTCGCACGAGAGCCTTCCGTACGGCTGGGTGAAAGAAATCACCATCGGGGTGGTGAAGGCGCTGGCCTTCCGCATCTCGTACGTGGGCGAGTTGGGCTGGGAGATATACACTGAGATGGAGCACGGACTGTTGCTGTGGGATACGCTCTGGGAGGCCGGGCAGCCGCACGCGATGCTGCCGGTGGGTATGGGGGTCTATGGCACCACGGCGCGGTTGGAGAAAGGGTACCGCGCTTACGGAATGGAACTAGAATCGGAATACAACCCGGTGGAGGCCGGTCTGGCACGCCCGAAAGTCAAGCAGGCTGATTTCATCGGTAAGGAAGCTTACTTGCAGGCGCGCGCGGCAGAGCCGGTTGCCATCCTGTGCACGCTCACTCTGGATGACCCCATCTCGTCGGGCGGCGAGCCGCGTTACATGCTCGGCAACGAGCCGATTCTCTCAGAGAATGGTGCCCCCATTGTGGATAGCCACGGGCGACGCTCGTACGTCACCAGCGCCGGCTCTGGGCCCTCGGTTGGCAAGCATTTGCTGCTGGGCTATCTTCCGCCGGATTTTGCGCAGCAGGGAACGCAACTCAAGGTTGAGTACCTCGGCGAACAGTACTCGGTCAGCGTGGCGGTGGCAGGCAGCATGCCACTGTTCGACCCTACCGACGAACGCATGAAGCAGTGAGACTGCCCATCCGACCGTGCGAAAAACTCAGGGAGAACGCAAGGATATTCAATGGAAATCTTAGTGTGCGTTAAACGTGTTCCGGTTCCCGGAGTCAGATTCGTGTTGACGGAGGACGAGCGCGAAATCGTAACCCGCAACCTTGGCTTCACAATCAGTCCGCATGAGGAATGTGCGGTGGAGGCGGCTGTGCAGCTGGTGGAGCAGCATGGTGGAAGCTCCACGGTGCTCACCATGGGGGAACCGGCTGCGGTTGAGCAGCTGCGTTTCGCCATTTCGATGGGCGTTAACGAGGCTGTCCTGATTGAGACCGATGGCGGCGAGTGCGACGCGGCCGCCACCACGGCGGCCATCGTGGAGGCCGTCCGTGCGGAGCAATCAGCGGGGGTTCCATTCGACGCGTTGCTGTTCGGCAACGAATCCGCAGACGCGGGCAACTACCAGGTTGGGTTGGGCGTGGCGCATGCGCTGAACCTTCCCTGCGTGGTGGGCATCAAAGCGCTGGATGTTCAAGCCGATGGAAGTGTCGTGGCAAAAAGGGAGATCGCAGAGGGGTGGGAGGTATATGAACTGGCGTTGCCGGCGGTGTTCACCGTGAAGGAGGGCGTCAACTTGCCGCGCTATCCGCTCTTGCGCGGGAGACTTGCGGCAAAGAAAAAAGAAATCAAAACCTATCCCGCGCAGGGCCCGGGTGAAGCCGGCCTGGAAATGATGGCCTTCAAGAATCCGCAAGAGACTGCGAGTCAGGTGGAGGTACTTGGCGAGGGCCCCGGCGCTGCTCCGAGAGTGGCGGCGCTGCTGCAGGAAATGGGGGTGCTGTGATGGTACTGGCGTTTCTCGAGCTGGAGCAGGGTGAAATCAGCGAGCTCTCGCTGCAAATGCTCAACCTTGCGGCCGATATCGCCGCCCAGATGAACACCGGAGTACAGGCTGTGCTGGTCGGTGAGGATGGGCGAACGGCGGCGGGCGACCTTGCGGCATATGGGATTTCCGAGGTGCATGTAGTCGAACACGAAGAACTGGTGGATTACGCGCCGGAGGCCTTGGCGCAAGGCCTACTGCAGCTCATGGCTGCGCTGCAGCCGAAAGCGCTAATCGCGGCCGGCAGCGACCGCGGCAATGAATTGCTGGCGCGCGTGTCCGTGCGCGGCGAGCTGCCCATGGCGGCCAATTGTATCGCCGCGAGCGCCGGCGAGGGATTGCGCGTGACGCGCGTGCGCTGGGGCGGCAGCCTGCTGGAGGAAGCCGTGCTGCGCGGCTGTCCGGCATTGCTCACCGTGATGGCGCACATGCTTGCCCCGATTGAAGCTTCGCCGGCCGGGAGTGAGCCGAACATCAGCAGCTTTCAGACCACGCTAAACGCGGATGATTTGCGCGTGCGCGTGACGGCGCGTGAGCCCGTGGGCGGGGGCGTCTCGCTCAACAATGCCCCGGTGGTGGTGAGCGGCGGCCGCGGAGTGGGCAGCGCGGAGGGATTCGATATCCTAGAGAAACTGGCGGGTCAACTTGGCGCGGCTGTGGGCTGCTCGCGGGCGGTGACGAATAACGGCTGGCGCCCGCATTCCGATCAGGTTGGTCAGACCGGCGCGCAGATTTCACCTGAACTCTACATAGCCTGTGGAATCAGCGGTGCCATTCAGCACATGTCCGGCTGTCGCGGTGCGAAACGCATTCTCGCGGTCAACACAGACCCGGAAGCGCCAATCCTGCAGCGCGCTAATTACGCCGTGACTGGTGACCTGCACGAGGTGCTGCCAGCGCTGAGCGCGGAAATCGATAAACTTGCTTGAAGTATACGGATTTGGTAGAATTTGCGCCACGGCGCTCACGATGAAATCTTCTGCATTACACTGTATCCCGGAGGGGACATGGAAGAAGAGCTAGATCTCACTCAGCTGAAAAACCCCGAGCTAATCGAGCAGATTCAGGACGACCTGTACGATGGCCTCGCGGAGGAAGTAGAGGAAGGCGTACACGAACTGTTGAGCCGCGAAATGACGCCGTACGATGTGCTCACGCAAGCACTGGTAGGGGGCATGGATGTGGTTGGGAAGGACTTCCGCGAAGGGGTGCTTTTCGTGCCCGAGGTGCTGATGGCGGCGAAAGCCATGAAAGCCAGCATGACCATCCTGCGGCCGCTGTTGGTGGAAACCAACGCGCCACAGGTAGGTACGGTCGTGATTGGCACCGTCAAGGGCGACATCCACGACATCGGCAAAAACCTGGTGGCGATGATGATGGAAGGCGCTGGCTTCGAGGTGATTAACCTGGGAATTAACAATGATGCTGAGTCTTTCTTGGACGCGGTGCGCGCGCACAACGCCGATATTCTGAGCATGAGCGCGCTGCTGACCACAACCATGCCTTACATGGATGTGGTCATAAACGCGGTAAAGCAGGCCGGACTGCGCGAAAAGGTGATTGTGATGGTGGGTGGCGCGCCGCTCAATGCGGCCTTTGCTGAGGAGATTGAAGCGGACGCCTATTGCCGCGATGCCGCCGTTGCAGTCGAGACCGCCAAAGAGTTGATGAAAATCAGACGGGATTATGCTGGACAAAGTAACGAGCAAATTTAACTAAGGAGAGAATCTAATGGCGGAGATGGCTGACATCAGTGTAATGTTGTTTCCCTGGGACGCGAGGAAGCCATCGGTGAGCGATATTGTCGAGGCCGCGAAGTTGGCCGAAGACCTTGGTTTCTACTCGGTCACACTGCCCACACACATGACCACGCCACCGGGCTGGTTGTTTCGTGATTTTTCCAACCGGGATTTACTCGATGCCAAGGTAGTTTTACCTGCTATTGCCGCGGCGACCTCCAGGATAAAAATCGGCTTTAACTCGCTGGTGCTACCTCTGCTCCCACCTTACGAGTGGGCCAAGTATCTGTCTACGCTGGACATTATGTCAGACGGTAGAGTTATCTTTGGGGCCGTTATGGGCTGGTGGGAGGAAGACTTTGACGCTGTTGGGGTAGAGCGAAAGTATCGGGGGCAATTGTTCGACGAGCAGCTCGAAGCCATCACCCGCCTGTGGACTGAGGACAAAACCACCTTCGAGGGACGGCATTATCAATTGAAGGATATGACCTTAGAGCCCAAGCCGATACAGAAACCTCATCCTCCAATCTGGATTGGAGGCGGCCTCAAATCAGTTCATCGGGCCGCCCGCTATGGGGAGTGTATCTTGTGCTTCTGGCCCAGCGAGGAGGAGACGCGATCTGTGTGGCTCCCAAAACTGCGGGAAGAAGGCGCGAAATGGGGTACCGACCCCAAACTTGCTGCCTTTACGTTTGTCTATGTGGCCAAAGACGAAGAGGATTTTCAGGCCCAGATGCCAAAACTGCAATTGGGCGTGGCCTTTGAAGATGAGAGTGTCGATCCTCTCGAGGTCACTATCAGCGGCACCCCAGAGCGGTGTGCCGAGCGGATCAAGGCCTTGACAGAGGCAGGGATTTGGCACTTCGTTGTCGAGTTCCAGTTCCACGGCCTGGAATCGGTCAGTTTTGGTATGAATCAGATGGAAGCCTTTGCCAGAGATGTGACACCCTTACTGTAGGAGTTGAATCCGCTAAGTAATTCTATGTCTGAGAAAGTTCGCGTCGACGATGTGACAACCATCTTCGGACCAGCGCCGAAGAAAGAAGCCCTGCCGCTAGTTCGAGAGGGGATTTCGAAAGACGAGATCTCGCGACGAACTGGTCATGTGGTGGCTCTAGCTGATGTCTCGTTCTCGGTTCCGGAGTGAAAGGTTGTGTTGCGGATCCGTGTCCTATGGGTTTTGTCCCTGCCGACATTCGTATAACGGCTAACAAGGAATTCGTGGCCTATAACCCGGTCGTTGCGGCTGTGATGGAGAATTTCACGGTGTCGCTGGCCGACATGGGCGCGCAGAACATGAAGATGTTCGACGGCGAGGATAGCCAGGAGGACATCGAGCGCCATGCGCTGGAGTGGATCGCGGAAAACCGTGAACTGGTGGACCGCTGGTTAGTTAGAGCTAGAATAGCTGGATCGTAGCAGTGGTTGACTGAGACTGAGACGATCTCTGTGCAACAGACAGGGCAGTGGGCTTAGGAAAGCCGCTGCCCTGTTGTTTTACCGCATATGAATACGGATGCTGGCGGGGCACAATCCCGATGGCGGGTCGCAGGGTTGGCAGCGATTGTACCAATGGTCTTGGCGGGCATTGTCAGCGCCATCGCCCTCCGGGAATTACCGACTAAACCCCTGGTGGTCGCCGGTCTCAATGCACCACGGGGATTGACCCCGCTGGACGATGGCGGATTGTTAATCTCCGAAGTCCGTGGAGGGCGGCTGCTGGACATGAGTCCTCGGAGCGGCTTGACCACAATTCAAGATGGTCTGCCAGCTACCTTGGGAGGGCCGGGTGGCCAATATCCCACTGGGGTCTCGGCGGCGGTGCTGGTGGAAGACGTCTTGTATTACGTCGTCGGGGAGCATCGTGGGAGACCATTCTCGACGCTGTATCGGCTTGTGCTGGGAGAGGAACCCGAGTTCTTGGCCGGTGGGGTGCAGCTCGGAGGCATGCCTGCCACTCACATTACCAACCCGTATGATCTCGTGCCCGCGCAGGACGGAGGCTTTTATGTCAGCGATTCTGGGTATAATGCGGTGTTATATGTCAGCGCAGCCGGAGAGGTTTCCGATTACGCGCTTTTCGCCGACCGGCCTAACCCGTTGTATCCTGAATCTGACATCCATCCGCGCATTGACGTGGTACCGGTTGGCATGGCGTTCGGGCCAGGCGGTGCACTTTACGTGGCGAGCTTCACAGGATTCCCTTACCCGCGGGGTGCCGCCAACATATTCAGGTTGGAAGACGCGAACGACGATGGAGACGCCGCTGACGAGGGCGAGGTGACGGTATTTGCAGAGGGCTTCTCGGTTGCCACCGATCTAGCCTTTGACGGTGAAGGTGGGCTGCTGGTGACTGAGTTCAGCGAAGACATGGCCGCCTTCGGCGGCGTGTACGATCGGGAACACGCGCGCGCAGCGCCGGGAAGGCTGCTGCGCTGGAGAGACGGTGACTCTCAGGTGGTTTCCGAGGGACTTGTCTCCCCGACCGCAGTAGCCATTGTGGAGGGCCGCGTTTTTGTCAGTGAGGAGTTCGCCGGAAGAGTTTCTGAGGTCCGGGTTCCTTGAGGGACATGCTATCCTGTATCTGGCTTAGGAATGCAGAATTGATAATGTCCAGAATTGTCCATCGAGAAACTGGAGATTGGCGTGTTTTCCACTCACCAACGTCTAAGGAGTTCAAACTGTGACTCGTCGGGAACGGCGTTCTCGCCGTCGAGAAGCACAACGCGCTGCAAAGCAAGAAAATGGCCAAGTTAACGGAAATAGGCCGCTGGTCAATAACTTGCCCCGTACTGAGATCCTCACTGAGGAGGGGATAGAGCGCATTCACCGCGCCTCGATGCGACTGTTGAAAGAGACCGGCATGCTCTTGATTGATTTTCCACCGGTTCTGGAAACGTTTCGCGAGCACGGCGCCAAAGTTGAAGGCGAGATGGTCTGGATTGACGAGGATACCTTGATGCACTTTGTCAAGCAGGCACCCGCATCCTTCACCCAACTCGCCCGTAATCCGGCCAATAATGTGATTATGGGGGGGCGCAACACAGTCTTTTCTCCGGTTTACGGCCCGCCCTT
>CAJWGI010000007.1 GCA_913031335.1 uncultured Anaerolineales bacterium
TCTCCGATCTCAAGCACGTCTCCGGCGTTGGGGAGAAACTGTACTTCATTCTCAAGGCGCATGTCAGTGTCTCGCAGCGCCCGGCAGCGGCTTCGCCCCGGAGCGAGGGTGAGGCCGCGCCGCCGGCGTCCGCGCTATCAGCGAAGCTAGACCTCAACAGCGCGACCCTGCAAGAACTGGCTGCTCTTCCGGGTGTCGGGCAGGCTCTTGCGGAGGCGATTGTAACCGGGCGGCCATATGGCCGGCTGCCGGAACTGCAGCGCGTCAGCGGGGTGGGGGCTAAGCTGTACGTGGCTCTGCGCCGGTATTTGCGCGTGCCGCGCCCGTCGCTTCCCATTCCGGCGCTTGGGCCGACAATGGCGGAACCTTCGCAAATTGAAGCTGAGAGCGCGGCGGGGCCCGCTGCTGAAATCGAGCGAATGCCCTCGTTTGAGGAGGACGCACCTGCGGAGGCGAAGCATGGGGATGATGCAGACACACCGGCTGCGCAGGCCGGACCGCTGGAGGTGGAGACGGTTCAGGAACTCATCGGGCCGCCAATCGTGGATGGTCGCGCGCCTTTGCGCATTGACCCGACCGTGCTGGAAGGGGCGGCAGCGCAGCGGACGCGGCTGGTCACACGGGAATTGCGTCGTGACTGGAAATCGGTGGAAATCGAAATCGGCCCTAGGCCCCGGCGAATCCGCTGGCGCCTACTCGGCGCGGGTATTATTACCGCGTTAATTCTGATCGTGTTGCAGGCTTATGGGCTGTTCGGAGACGTAATCGCGCCGGCCATATTCTCGTCGCCGGCCACCGAGGCTGCAATCGCGCCCACGCAAGTTACGCCCTCCGCCACCTCCACTCAGAGCGCCGCGCAGCCCACCCTAACTGTTGTGGCTGTGGCGGTCAGCGCCACAAATGTGCCCGCCGCCATTGAGGCGTCCTCAGCTGCAACTGTGGAAGCCCCCACTGCCACTGCGACCGCTACGGCCGAACCGACGAGCGAACCCAGCCCCAGCCCGACAGCCACCGCCAGCGCGTCCCCGGCGCCCACGGCGACTCGAGAGATTGCCATTCCGCAAAGCGTGCGCGACCTTGACCCTCCGGTTACGCCGGTGGCGGTGCTATGGACGGAGGATTTCGAACCGCCGCAGTTTCCATGGGGCTATGAGCGGAACGAATTCTGGGATTCGGAAATTGTAGAAGGCGTGCTGCGCCTGAGCATGAAACAGCGCGGCACGCAGTTCTACTCCACCGGCCCGGCATTCCATCTCGCCGAGCGCGATTTTTTCTTCGAAGGCGATGTGATCGTGGAGGCCTGCACCGGCAAGGATTATTATGGCCTGGTATTCAAGGCTAGGCTCCCAAATTATTATGCCGCCACCATCACCTGTGAGGGCAACTACCGGCTCGTCCGTAGGCAAAACGACGTCTATGAAGATTTGCTCGTGGCTGTTTCTGATGCTGTGCCCGAGGGTCCGGGGGTATACCGGCTGGGAGTGCTGCTGCAAGGGAACGGATTTAGCCTGTATGTAAACGGGATATATGTTAATCGCCTCCCTGTGGAAGGGCTGGGTGAAGTCGCAGCCGGCGAGTTCGGGGTGTTCGCGCGCTCTGTGGAATCGCACCAGCTGCGGATGGAATGGGACAACCTGATAGCGACTGAGCTGCATCACTGAATACGTTCCTGTGGCCGCGACTGTATTTGTCTCGACTGCATTGCCATCGATAGTTTTCCCGCCTCTGCAGCGCTTTTTTCTTCGCGACATGTTGGCTCGATCGGTAAAAGGGTAAGTGAGCACCCCCTCTGCCGCGAATGGCGACCATTAAACGTCCAGGGGACTTCGAATCCATGCTGCAGGATCCGGTTGTATCCGTCCTGATTATCGGCGGCGGGATAAACGGCGCGGGCGTCTTCCGTGACTTGGCGCTTCAGGGTGTAGATGTGTTGTTGGTGGACAAGGGTGACTTCTGCTCGGGCGCCAGCGCTGCTACCTCGCACATGGCGCATGGGGGCGTGCGTTATCTGGAGAACGGGGAATTTCGTCTGGTACGCGAGGCCGTGCGCGAACGCAATAGGCTGATTAGAAACGCGCCGCACTACGTGCGTCCGCTGCCGACCACCATGCCGTTTTTCAAATGGTTTTCCGGGCTTTTCAACGCGCCACTCAAATTCTTGGGCTGGCTGCATGAACCCGGCGAGCGCGGCGCGGTGGTCACAAAAATCGGCCTGTGGCTCTACGACGCCTACACGCGCACGCAGGGCACGGTGCCGCGGCATCGCTTCGCCGCGCGCCGAAAATCTCTGGCGCAGTTCCCGCAGCTTAACCCCAGAGTGTTGTGTACAGCGACTTATTTTGATGGGGCCATACTTGTGCCCGAGCGCCTATGCGTGGAATTGATTGTTGACGGGTTGGCAGCCGGCCCTCACGCGGCTGCCCGAAACTATCTGGCAGCCGTCGGCGCGGCGGACAGCCGGGTCACGTTGCGCGATGAACTTACTGGAGAAAGCTTCAGCGTGCAGCCCGAAATCGTGATCAACGCATCTGGAGCGTGGATCGATGCGGTCAATGGCGCATTGCAGCGTGAGACGCGCTTCATCGGCGGCACAAAAGGCTCTCATTTGATTCTCGATCATCCGGAATTGCGCGCCGCCATTGGCGAGCACGAAATCTTTTTCGAAAACGACGATGGGCGCATCGTCTTGATTTTTCCGCTGCGCGACAAAGTTCTGATTGGCACCTCCGACCTGCATTGCGATGACCCCGACAGCGCGCGCTGCACCCCGCAGGAAGTTGACTACTTCTGGGCAATGATTGCGAAAGTGTTTCCGGGCATATCTGTGCAGCGCGACCAGATTATTTTCTCGTTCTCCGGCGTGCGTCCGCTTCCGGCCCGCCAGTCCGACGCAACCGGGCAGATCAGCCGCGACCACAGCGTGCGCCTAACTTGGCCGGGGGATGGCGTTGATTTCCCGGTTTATAGCTTGGTCGGGGGCAAGTGGACGACCTTCCGCGCATTCTCGGAGCAGGTGACTGATATGACGTTGACTGTGCTTGGGCGCGAGCGGCGGCAAAGCACGCGGAACCTGCCCATCGGCGGCGGCAAGGATTACCCGCGCGGGGCGGCAGCCGAGCAGCGCTGGCTGGCCGCGCTGTCGGCGGAGACCGGTCTTCAGTTGGCGCGCTTGGAAATCCTGTTCCGGCGCTATGGCACGCGCGCAGCCGCGGCGGCGGCATTTATCGCTGCCGATGCCGATCAATCTCTGCAATGTCATCCATATTTTAGCCAGCGCGAGATTGCTTTTCTGGCGCTGCATGAGCGGGTTGCCCATCTGGATGATCTCATCTTGCGGCGCACCTCTCTGGCGATGCTGGGCGAATTGAACGCCGAATTGCTCGCCGAGCTGGCGGACATGACGGGGGCTGCCTTGGGCTGGTCGGAGGCTGTCCGTCAGGCCGAAGTCGAGCGCACGTGTGCGCTGCTGGCAGACCGACACGGGGTTAGGCTGCATTAGCTGTAACAATTTGCCAGTGACCCGTACAATCGTCTGTTGAGAGAGCGGCATCCTTAGAGATATGAAGAATCGCATTATATGACCGAGCCTATTGAATTTTTGTGGTGGAAACACGGGGTGATTTACCAGATTTACCCGCGCAGTTTTCGGGATAGCAGCGGCAACGGCATTGGCGACCTGCAGGGAATCATTGAGAAGCTGGATTATGTGGCCGAACTGGGCGTGGATGCCATCTGGGTTAGCCCGTGCTATCCCTCGCCGATGGCCGATTTCGGTTACGACGTTTCCGATCATTGTGACATCCATCCACTGTTTGGAACGTTGCAGACCATGGATGCGCTGCTGCAGGCAGCCCACCAGCGTGATTTGTGCGTGATGCTCGATTTCGTGCCCAGCCACACCTCCGAGCAGCACCAGTGGTTTCAGGAATCACGCGCCTCGCGCAGCAACCCGAAACGCGATTGGTACACCTGGCGCGATACTGGTCCTGACGGAGGCCCGCCAAATAACTGGTTGAGTATCTTTGGCGGGCCTGCCTGGGAATGGGACGCGCACACCCGCCAGTATTATCTGCACACCTATCTGAAGGAACAGCCCGACCTGAACTGGAGAAACCCGGCAGTGAAAGAGGCCATGTTCTCCGTTGTGCGTTTCTGGCTGGAGCGCGGGGTGGACGGATTCCGGGTGGATGCCGCGCACGGCTTCATGAAAGACCCGGTGTTGCGAGATAACCCGCCCAATCGCAACAACGCGGCGATCGGTTACGAATCTATGGACGCATACGATTCGCAACTGCACGTCAACGACCGCGGTCACCCCGATATACATGCCGTCTATCGCGAGTTGCGCGCTTTGTTGGACGAATATAGCCGCGCTCGCCCGCGCTTCACGGTCGGTGAGATTCACATCTTCGACTGGAGCAAATGGGCCAGTTATTACGGGGCTAACTTGGATGAAATCCACATGCCCGGCAATTTCACGTTGGTGCGCATTCCCTGGCGTGCCTCCTTGGTGCGCGGAAAAGTAGACGAGTTGGAAGCGGCACTTCCGGCGGGCGCGTGGCCCAACCACGTGCTTGGTAACCACGATGAGCACCGCATCGCCAGTCGCTATGGCGCCGCTGCGGCGCGCACGGCCGCGATGCTGCTGCTCACGCTGCGCGGGACGCCGACCCTCTATTATGGAGACGAAATCGGGATGCTGAATGTAACCGTGCCCGCGGAAAAATGCCAGGACCCGTGGCCACAGCGCTCGGGGAAACCGGAACTCTCTCGAGACCCGCAGCGCTCTCCCATGCAGTGGGATGCCAGGCCCGGTGCTGGCTTTTCCGGTCCGGCCGTGCACGGCGATTTACCCGAGCCGTGGCTGCTGTTCCATCCTGAATACCAGCGTCTGAATGTGGCCACGCAGCGTGACGAGCCCGGCTCGATGCTAGACTTGTATCGTTGTCTGCTGCGCCTGCGGCGGGAAACCCCGGCGCTCACCCATGGCGAATATCGTGCTCTGGATGACGCGCCGCCCGCTGTGTATGGCTACCTTCGCGAGTACGGTGGCGATCGGCTGCTGGTACTGCTCAACTTCGAGGGCGAGTCGAAGCAGGTGACGTCCGTAAGCTTTGACTATGGCGAGGTACTGCTCTCCACCACGCTAGACCGAGACGGTGCTGAAGGTTTAGACCCCATGGTATTGCGGCCGTACGAAGGGGTTATAATAAGAGTTTAGCAAACTCAACCATAATCGGTCTCCCGAATTGTGCTAGTATTAGCCGTTTGACTCGCGCGTGGTGCGGCGACGCGATTGGCTGCGTACTGAGCCGGAGAATGCATCATGAATGACCAACCAAACGCTGCGGAAATCACCCTGAGTCGTACACTCGGGCTGCTCGACATTACCATGATTGGCGTCGGTGCAATGATTGGCGCCGGCATCTTTGTGTTAATCGGCATTGCGGCTGGCCACGCCGGACCGGTGCTGGCCATCGCGTTCCTGCTGAATGGCATTGTCACTACTTTTACCGCGCTGTCGTATGCAGAGCTGGGCTCATGCTTGCCCGCTGCCGGTGCGGGGTATCGGTGGGTGAAAGAGGGCATGGGCGGTACCCAGGGTTTTCTCGCTGGATGGATGAATTGGTTTGCTTATATCGTTGCTTGTGCTTTGTACGCGTTGGGATTTGGTAGATTGGCCGTCGAGTTGTGGACGCTAACGGGGATTCCGTTTCCCTTGAGCGAGCATCAACTTGCCATAGTGTTCATGGTTGCCATTATTGCGATCTTCGCTTACATCAACTCTCGGGGTGCCAGTGAAGCAGGCTTGGTGGGCAACGTGGTTACGACCGCGAAAGTAATAATCCTGCTAATCTTTGTTGGCTTCGGGTTGTATGCTATAGCTGGTAATCCTGATTGGACGGACAATTTTTCCGAGGGCCTACTGCCTAACGGAATAGGTGGAATATTCGTAGCCATGGGGATGACCTTTATCGCCTTTGAAGGCTACGAGATTATCGCCCAGAGTGGCGAGGAAGTGAAAAACCCAACCCGCAATATTCCGCGTGCGATTTTTTATTCGATTATTGTGGTAGTCATCATATATGTCCTGATTGGTTTTGTGGTAATTGGGGCAGTGGTTCCGCCCTCCGGTATGGCAGTGTGGGACTACCTTGCGCACGCCAAGGAGGTGGCGATTGTGCGGGCCGCCGAGCAATTCATGCCGATGGGTGGAGTTCTGATCCTGATCAGTGGACTGGCATCCACAATGTCGGCTTTGAACGCCACTATTTACTCGTCATCGCGCGTGTCATTTGCCATGGGGCGGGATAATAATTTGCCCGCCGTTTTTGGCTCCATTCATCCGAAGTTGCACACCCCGTATTGGGCAGTGTTTCTGTCTGCGGTACTAGTTGTTGTGATGGGAATGACCCTGCCCATAGAACAGGTGGCGGCGGCGGCTAACGTCATGTTTCTGCTTCTGTTTGCTCAGGTCAACATTGCGGTGATGACATTGCGGCGCCGCCGGCCTGAAATTGAGCGCGGATACAAGATACCGTTCTTTCCGTGGATTCCGGTGATCGGGATTGTAATCAACTTAGGAATGGCTGTATTTCTGGCAAGCAAGATGGATCAAGTAGGATTTGTCAGCGTGGCTTGGATTGCAGTCGGGCTTATGTTGTATTGGGGATACTTCAGCAAGCGTGAAGAGGAGGAGCGTCCGAAAGAGGTGCTGCACGAGGAAGCCCTGACGTCGGTAGATTACTCTGTGCTGCTGCCGGTGGCTGATTTGGATCAGGCGAAGAGGCTGGGGCGGCTCGGCAGCATCCTGGCAAAAGAACACGATGGCGAGGTGCTGGCCTTGCATGTACTCAAAGTGCCGCGCCAGCTGCACCTCTTTGATGGCCGTCTCTTCCTGCGCGAGCGGCGTCCGTATCTGGAGCAAGTGATTGAGCAGGCGCGTATGCTGGATGTGCCGGTACACACGATGATTAGACTAGGGCGCTCCATTTCCGACGCGATTCTGAAGACCATTTCTGAGAACGCGAGCGATTTGGTGGTGTTTGGCTGGCCGGGCTTTACCGGTTCTCGTGACCAAATGTTCGGTTCGGTGATTGACCGCATTGCATCCAACCCGCCCACTGACATCGCCATCATACGCCATCGACCTTATGAACAACTACGCTCAATTCTGGTACCTGTGGCGGGCGGCCCGAACGGTCGGCTGGCCGTCAGCGTGGCCATTGCTCTGGCGCGCAACACTCCAGAACAGACGCGTGTTGTGCTGACCCATGTTGCCCTTCCGGGAGTGGACGCCACTGAGGCGCAGGCACGGGCGCAGAACGCGTTTCGGCGGGCGACGGAGGGTCGCCGTTACGAGTTGATTGAGCGCCGGGTGGTGACTGCCAGCAGCCCGGTGGAGGGCATCCTGCAGGCCGTCACAGAATGTGACATGGTGGTCATCGGCGCAACGAAGGAACGTCTGTTCCGCAACATCCTCATGGGCAATGTCTCGGGGCAGGTGGCCGCGCGCGCGCGCTGTCCTGTCATCATGGTTAAACGGCGTAGCACTATGTTCGCCTCCATGCTGCGGGAGACCATATTGCCGACCGTGCAGCGTATACCCGAAGCGCCGGCCGCGCAAGCGGACGCGTGAGCGCCCGCCTGCGCCTGCGGCATTGATAATCCGCTCCCATGCAAGCTGAATTCGTCACCACGGAACTGATTGTCGCGGCGCTCTTGCTCATAGCTGCTTTAGTGGCGTGGCTGACGAAATTGGTGCGCTTCCCCTACACGGTCGGGCTGGTGATTGTCGGGGTGACGATAACCGTGCTGCTGCCGGAAAAACCCGAACTTGCGCCGGAGTTGGCGCGCGAACTTATCCTACTTCTCCTGTTGCCGCCGCTGATTTTCGAAGCTGCGCTGCATATTGAGTTTTCTGAGTTTCGCGACAACCTGCTGGCCGTGCTGGTGTTCGCAATTCCGGGCGTGCTGCTCACCACGGTGCTAGTGGGCTGGCTAATGGCCACGGTGACCGGGCTGCCGCTCACCACCATGTTGGTGTTCGGGGCGCTCATTTCGGCCACTGACCCGGTCGCGGTCACCGCTATATTCCGGGACTTGGGGTTGCCCAAGCGCCTGGGATTGCTGACTGAAGGCGAGAGCTTGCTGAACGACGCCACCGCGATTGTGGTGTTCATGCTGCTGCTGGAGTTCGCTTTGCATCCCGTGGATTTCAGTCCGGCTCAGGGCGCGGTGGAATTTTTGCGTGTGTCTGGTGTGGGATTGCTGGTGGGGTTTGGGCTGGGGTATGTGGCTTACCGGCTGATCCGGCAGATTGATGATTATCTGGTGGAAACAGTGCTGAGCGCGGTACTGGCATATGGCTCGTATCTTCTGGCCGAGCAGGTGCACGCCAGCGGGGTGCTGGCTGTGGTGGCGGCCGGATTGATGATCGGCAACAGTGGGCGGCGCTATGGCATGAGCAACACTACCCGCAATGTGCTCATTCACATCTGGGAATTCATGGCGTTTTTGGCGAACTCCTGTGTTTTCCTGCTGATTGGCCTGCAGGTTGATCTGGAAAAACTGGCCGACAATCTGTGGCTGCTGCTGGCTGCCATCGTGGTGACTCTTCTCGCGCGCATGGTCACGGTTTTCGGTTTCAGCCCGTTGCTAAATCTCTTTTCTCGCAATCGCACGCCCGCCTCCTGGCAGGCCGTAATGGTTTGGGGCGGCCTTCGCGGCGGCATTGCACTGGCACTGGCGCTCACCCTTCCGGCGGCGCTTTCAGGGCACAGTCAGGTGCTGGTGATGACCTTTGGCGTGGTGCTGTTTACGCTCGGTGTGCAGGCTACCACCATGCCGATGGTGCTGCGGCGGTTGGGCCTGCTGCGCCGTGGCGCAAACCCGGTGGAATACGAGCGGAGGCGGGCGCGCCTGGCGGCCGCACGAGCGGCCGAGCAGTATCTGCAATCGCAATTCAAGCAGGGGTTACTCACGCGCGAAAACTATGAGGTAGTGCTGCCCCCGCTGCGTGCGGAGATAGAGCAATTCTCTGGCGCGGTGCGCGAAGCGCTCACCATGCTGCCCGACATTCGCGACGATGAGTTGGAAGCCACTCGGCTTGAAATCCTGGAGACCAAGCGGGATACGCTTAGGGTGCTCCGGCATGACGGTGTGGTGAGCACCGAGGTTTTTCGCGAACTTACGGGTGAGATTGACGCGCTGATTTCTGGGCGCTAGGCCCACATTCTCTCTGCGCGGAGGTTCAATGTGGGTCCGTGTCCTTGAGCGCCGCCACCATCTGGCGCGCGAACGCGCCGCATGCTTTTACCGGGTCGTTTGCCTCTCCCGCAACGCTGATTAACTTACTGCCCACAATGACGCCGTCGGCTAGCCCGCCGACCTGTTGTGCCTGCTCCAGCGTGCTGATGCCAAAACCGACCGCTAGCGGATGGCTGACATGGCGGCGTGCGCGAGCCACGAAATCGCTCAGCGCGCTCGGCAGTTCGCTGCGCGCTCCGGTCACGCCGGTCAGCGACACCAGATAAACGAAACCGCTTGCCTTTTGGGCCACCAGTTTTATGCGCGCCTCGGTGCTGGTGGGCGCGAGCAGATAGGCGAGTGCGAGCCCGCCCCGCTGGCAATGTTCTTCAAGAGTGGAGGCCTCCTCAGGAGGCAGGTCAGGAATGATGAAGCCGTTTGCCCCGGCGGCGGCCGCCTCGCGCGCGATGCGGGCCTCGCCGTGCGCGAGGATGGGGTTGTAATAACCCATCAACATCAATGGGATAGCGACGCCGCGCGCGCGCAGTTCTGCCACGGCTGTCAGGCAGCGCGCCACAGTCATGCCGTTTGCAAGTGCAACTTGGGTGCTGTGCTGGATGGTGGGGCCATCGGCCAGCGGGTCTGAGAATGGGATGCCGAGTTCCATCAGGTCAGCCCCGGCCGCCGCGCAGGCCTGCACGATTTGCAGCGAGCGCTCGTAATCGGGGTACCCAAGGGTGAAATACGGCATGAAGGCCGGGCGGCCCTTGGTGAAGGCGCCGGAAACCAGGTCAACTGGATCTGTCATGGCAGGCCCGGGTCTGCGCGTGACATGAAATCACGCTTCGCGCAAGGCGCCGAGAACTGTGTCAAGGTCTTTGTCCCCCCGCCCCGAGAGATTAACAATGATAACGCTTTCCGGGCTCATGCGCGCAGCACGTTTTGTTGCCTCTGCCACGGCGTGGGCCGATTCGAGCGCCGGAATGATACCCTCCTGTTCACAGAGTAATTGAAAGGCGTGTAGCGCTTCGTTGTCCGTGGCGTGGGTATAAAAGGCGCGTTGCAGTTCGCGCAAACGGGTGTGCTCGGGGCCGACGGCGGCGTAAACCAACCCGGCGCTGACGCTGTGCGTAAGCGCGATCTGGCCGTCAGCATCCTGCATCACGTAGGTGTAGCACCCATGCAGCACCCCCGGCCGGCCGACATCCTCGTCGGCGAAGCGGGCGGCGTGCTTGCCGCTGGTTATTCCCGCCCCGGCCGCCTCCACGCCAATTAGTTCGATGCTCTCGTCGGCGATGAATTCATGGAAGATACCAATCGCGTTCGAGCCGCCGCCCACGCACGCAATGATTGTCTCCGGCAGCGCCCCCTCAGCCGCCATTATTTGACCGCGCGTCTCGCGCCCGATGGTGGCCTGAAAATCACGCACCATGGTCGGGTACGGATGTGGCCCCAGCGCTGAGCCGAGCAGATAGTGGGTGTCTTTCACATTGGCGACCCAATCACGGATGGCTTCATTTATGGCATCCTTCAGCGTTTGCGAGCCGCTCTCCACGACCTGCACTTCCGCGCCCAGCAATTGCATGCGCGCCACGTTGGGTGCCTGCCGCGCCATATCCACAGTGCCCATGTAGACCACGCAGCGCAGCCCGAGAAGCGCGCAGGCGGTGGCCGTGGCCACACCATGCTGCCCGGCCCCGGTCTCGGCCACAATGCGGCCCTTGCCCATGCGGCGGGCCAGCAGCGCCTGCCCGAGTGCGTTGTTGATTTTGTGCGCGCCGGAGTGCGCCAGATCCTCTCGCTTCAGGTATATCCTCGCGCCGCCACAATGCGCCGTCAGACGGGCGGCCAAGCTGAGCGGTGTCGGCCGGCCGACGTATGTGATGAGCAGCTGCTGCAGCTCACCCTGGAATGCGGATTCGTCGCGGGCGCTGATGTAGGCGCGCTCGAGTTCCGCGAGCGCCGGCATGAGCACCTCGGGTACGAACTGGCCGCCATAAGCGCCGAATTTCCCTGGCAATGTAGTTGTGGCGTTCATATCACCTCCGACCCAATATCGGTTTCTGCAATTCTGATGATTTGCGTTCAGCAATTGCAAGCGCAATGGACACAAATGCCATCATTCTGCGCGCGTCCTTAATGCCCGGCGCGCGCTCGACACCGGAGGCCACATCCACCCCCCACGGCTTCACGCGTGTGATGGCTTGCGCCACGTTTTCGGGCGTCAGCCCGCCGGCCAGAAGCACATCATATCGGTGCGCGATTCCGGCTGCCGCTGTCCAGTCACACGTGTGGCCAGTGCCGCCGTATTGGCCGGGAACGTGCGCGTCGAGAAGAAATGCCGGTGCCCGCTGGTCGCTATCGGACGGTCGGAAAGTGGGGCGTGGATTTGTGCCGAGACGATAAGTCTTGTAGGCGCAGTCGCCAAGTTGCAGCAGCAGTGCGTCGGGTTCGTCGCCCGAAAGTTGCGCTAAGTCAAGTTTGTGCGTGGCCATCGCGCGGCGGATGGCAGCAGCGTTCTCGTTTACGAACACGCCTACCAGCATCGGTGGAGTCGGCAGTGCGCGCAGCGCGCGCACTATCGCGCGCGCGCGCTCAAAGCTCAGAAAACGCGGGCTACGCGGGTAGAAATTTAGGCCGATGTGCGTTGCCCTGAGCTCAGCGGCGAGCAGCGCTTCTTCGGGCGATGTGACGCCGCAGATCTTAATGTTCACGGAACTTTCTCGTTTGGCGACGGGCGGCGAAGGACGGCTAACAAAAGCTGCGGTTGTCGTTGGTTGTTGGTCGTTCGTCCTTTGAGTAAACTCGCGCACGCGGGCGGCCGTGTCCACTGCGGTGACCAAGCTTTCGCCAATAAGCATCGCGTCCACGCGCAATTGCGCCAAGCGCTGCACATCTTCCAGTGTGTGGATGCCGCTTTCGGCCACCATAATCACGGTGGCGGGGATGTGCGGTCGCAGCGTTGCGGTTACATGGAGGTTGGTTTCGAAGGTGTGCAAATCACGATTGTTAACCCCGATGATGTCGGCGTGGGCCGAAAGCGCCGCATCGAGTTCAGTGCGGGTGTGCACCTCCACCAGGGCGGCCAATCGCAGCTCGGCTGCCGCCGCCAGCAGGTGCGCAAGTTGCCCGGGCGGCAGCATGGCCACAATCAGCAGCGCTGCGCTGGCGCCGGCGGCGCGTGCCTGCAGCAGCTGGTAGCGGTCGAAGATGAAATCTTTGCGCAGCAGGGGCTTGCCCAGTTCCAGCGTGGCTACAGCGCGCAAATGGCGCAGCGAACCACCGAAATAGTGTTCGTCCGTCAGCACGGAGATCGCAGCCGCACCGTTGCCGGCATAAGCTTGCGCCAAAAGCAGCGGGTCGAAATCGGCGGACAGCAAGCCTTTGCTCGGAGAGCGTTGCTTCACTTCGGCAATCAACCTTGGCGCGAGGCTGGCCGGGTCCCTCAGAGCAGCGGCGAAATCGGGCACCGGCGCGGCAGCGGCTGCGTGCCGCTCCAACTCCGCGGTCGGCAGCGACCGCCGCGCGGTTGCCACCTCTTCACGCTTGCGCGCGAGGATTTTATCCAGAATGCTCATTGATGCGCCGATAGCTGCTGGCTGCTGTCGACGAGCGCCTCCAGTTTCTTCAGGGCTGTGCCACTCTCCAGCGCGGCACGCGCCTCCTGCAGCGCTGTGCGCATGTCGCCGTTTTCGGTGGCAATGGTCGCAGCCGCGTTCAGCAGCACTGTGTCTTTGCGCACGCCGCCCATTTTTCCTCCCAGTACGCCGCGCATTAATTCCAGGTTCTCTTCGGCGGAGCCGCCTGTCATCCGCTCCTGGTTGCTGTTGCCGAGGCCCAGCTCTTCTGGATGCAAATCGAAGGAATGCACGCTGCCATCGGGCTGCAGCTGGCTGACGCGGTTCGGGCCGGTGGTGGTGAGTTCGTCCAGCCCGTCGTGACTGTGGATGACCATGGCCGCCTTGCTGCCCAACTCGCCCAGCACGCGCGCCAGCGGCTCGGTCAGCGCCGGGTCATAAACTCCGGTCAACTGGTGAGTGGCGCCGGCCGGGTTAGTGAGCGGCCCGAGGATGTTGAAGATGGTGCGCTGTTTCAATTCGCGCCGCGGTCCGATTGCGTGCTTCATGGCGGGATGGAAGCGGGGCGCGAACATGAAACCGATGCCGATTGTGTCGATGCAGGTGGCGACCTGTTCAGGGGTCAGGTCCATTGATACGCCGGCCGCTTCCAACACATCCGCGCTTCCGCACTTGCTGCTGGCAGCCCGATTGCCATGTTTGGCCACCCTGCGTCCGGTTGCTGCGATTACAAAGGCCGCGGTGGTGGATATGTTGAAACTGTGCGACCCATCGCCACCGGTGCCGACGATATCCAGCAGCGGCGCGATGGAATCTGCAGGCGTCACCCTAACGGCGTGGGCGCGCATCGCGCGCGTGCTGCCGGTGATTTCGTCCACAGTTTCGCCTTTCATGCGCAGCGCGACCAGATAAGCGCCTATCTGCGCCGGGGTGGCATCGCCCGACATGATCTGGTTCATCACCGCTTCGGCTTCGGCCTGAGTCAGGCTCTCATGATTCAGCAGTTTGAGAAGCGTGTCTGTCAGCATGTCGTCCTCCTTGACGGGTTTCCGTTGTCGTTTCCGAGTGAAAGAAAATTGCGCAGCAACGTTTTGCCACCCTCGGTGAGAATGCTTTCCGGATGGAATTGCACGCCGTAGATCGGGTACCGGCGGTGGCGCATTGCCAT
>CAJWGI010000008.1 GCA_913031335.1 uncultured Anaerolineales bacterium
AACCGCCTCGATCAAAAGCGGCCAAACCTAACGCATCACCGGTGCCCAGGTCTAACATGTCAGCAAGTACCGTCGCATTCTTGTGCGCTAGATTGTTTGCCCATGCCACTGCTGTTGCGGTGCTGAGGGCAAGGATTGTTTCTGAGAAGAGACCCATCCCGAGAGGAATAGCCAGTTCAATCTCTATCTCCGAATTCGTCGATAATTGTCCTCGTTCAATGACTTTCGCGGCGTCATCGTAAGCGACGTTCGCGCGCGGCCCAGTACATCCTAGACTTTGGTTGACTTCGGCAGTGAGGTGGACAGGCGGATATGTAATTGTGAGGCCTAGGAGGCACGGCATCGTATTGTCATTTCGCAGCAGCTTGGTGACCCCAAGAGGGAGACATGCAGGCGCTTTTACGGCAATCATCGTGTGGTGCGCGCGTGCCGCCTTGTCAGGCCGTACTCAGGTCGCAGCGTGAACCACGTGTTCCAACTCGCTGAGCTGGTCTAGTGGGATGTGGCAGCTTATTCGATGACCGTTTCCTGCTTCTCTCCACGGAGGTGCGTCTGTCTCACAAACAAGGCCACCATCTGGCAGGAGTGATCTTCTCGGACAACGGGTGTGGAACGGACAGCCAGTGGGTGGATTCAGAGGACTAGGTACATTGCCATCTAATCGGATTGGGATTTGCGTGACGTCGGGGTCAGGGATCGGTACGGAAGCCAGTAGAGATTCAGTGTAAGGGTGGTAAGGAGGCGCGTAAATGTCGTCGGCTTTGCCGTATTCGGCTATTTTGCCTAGGTACATCACGGCCACGTAATCGGAGAAGAAACGAACAACACTCAAGTCGTGGGCAATGAAAACCATCGTGGTCTGGTGCTCGGCTTGAATTTCGAGCAGTAGGTTCAGCACAGCTGCTTGGACCGAAACATCCAGCGCCGACACCGGTTCGTCGCACAGTACCAGGTCGGGGCGGCCTGCAAAGGCGCGCGCGATACCGACGCGCTGTTTTTCACCGCCGCTCAACTGGCGTGGAAGACGGTCGTAGTAGTGCTCATCGAGTTTGACCGCCCGCAGCAGACGAATCACCTCGGCGCGTGCCTGATCCCGGGGCACTATCTTGAAACGTCGTAGCGGGCGTCCAATCTGCTTGCCAATTGAGTAGCTCGGATTCAGGGTCGAATCCGGATTCTGGAAGACCATTTGTAGTTCCCGGATTAGAGCAATGTCTCGGTGGCGGACTTTTTCATTGATGTCGAATCCTAAGAAGCTGGCTTTCCCATCAGTTAACTCTTCCAGACCGATGAGCGTCTTGATGAGCGTGCTCTTGCCACAGCCTGATTCGCCTACCACACCCAGGGTACTTCCTTTATTGATTTTGAAGCTTATACCATCCACAGCCTGGACGTATTCTTTTTGTCCCATCCCGATCAGGCTTAGTAGGGAAGCGCTGCCTTGCTCGTAGTATGTTTTGACCTGATCTACTTCTAGGACCGGCTCGTCAACCGGTGCAGTGTCCGTGTCCATTGCCACGGCGGGTGCGAGGTCACTCGGCGGTGTCCATTTCTTAGGATCAATTTCTTCGGAACGAATGCACCTGACCAAGTGCAGAGCCTCAATTTCGCGCGGCTGGGGAGCCTCCGCGTTGCACGTCTCGATGGTGTAATCACAGCGAGGGGCAAACAGGCAGCCGGTGGGCAAAGCTGCTGGCGAAGGCACCCGCCCGGGAATCGGATGCAATACGCTGCTAGATTTTGTGCGCCCAAGCTTAGGCAGACAGCGAATCAACCCCTGTGTATATGGGTGCTTCGGAGCGCGGAAAATCTCACCTACCGAAGCTAGTTCGACGAGTTCGCCAGCATACATCACACCAATGCGGTCGCTCACGCGAGCGATAACCCCCAGGTTGTGAGTGATGAAGAGAATGGCCGTGTCATAATCTTTACGTAAGTCTGCCACCAAGTCCAGGACAGCGGCTTCGACGGTGACATCCAGAGCGGTGGTCGGTTCGTCCATAATCAGCAGGGCGGGGTCATTAAGCATTGCCATACCAATCACCACACGTTGCTGTTGGCCGCCGGAAATCTGATGAGGGTAGCGTTCCAGAACGCTTTCAGGATCTGGCATGTACACACGCTCCAGCATTGCCACACAGCGCTGACGCGCTTCATCCGGATCCATATCACGGTGTACTGTGAGCACTTCTTCCATCTGGTCAGCGATGCTCAGCGCTGGATTGAGAGAGCTCATGGGGTCTTGGTACACCATCGCAATCCGGTCTCCGCGAAGGGATCGTAATTCCTTCGCAGTGCGTCCAATCAGCGATGTGCCTTGGAAACGTATTTCTCCGCCGGATATTCGCCCGTTCTTCCCAAGGTATCTGATCAGGCCGTAAGCAGTGGTGCTTTTTCCGCAGCCCGACTCGCCTACCAGGCCCAGCGTCTCGCCCTTGGCAATGGCGAAGGACACATCTCGAACCGCGTCTACCAGACCTTTGCGCGTTTCGTAGGAAATGCCTAGGTTCTCGACCTCGACCACAAAATCCGAGTGGTTGTTTTGCATGATTGGATTATGTTTTGTTGCTGTGCTATCGATACCGCTGGGTTTCCTCAGCTATGCCGTCTGCCAGCAAGTTGAGTCCGACCACGAGCATAGCGATTGCCAAGCAGGCCCACAAGGAATCCCATATGTGGCCCATCATGATGAGTCTGCGGCCAGAACTTACAATGCTGCCCCAGTCGGGGGATGGAGGCGGCAGTCCCAACCCCAGATAGCCGAGCGTCCCGATCGCAAAAACAGAGTAGCCGATACGAAGCATGGCATCGATGATTATGGGGCCGCGCGCGTTAGGAAGTATTTCCATCAACATGATGTAAGCTGGGTGTTCGCCCCGGGTTTGGGCAGCAGCTACGTAGTCGCGCGTTTTGATATCCAATGTCAGACTTCGCACCAGACGGGCAATACCGGGAGCACCGGCAATAGTAATTGCCAGTACGATATTGGTGGCGGAGGGCCCAACGGCTGCGATAATGACCATGTACAGTAGAATATGGGGAAATGCCATCACTCCATCCAGCACACGCATGGTTACCTCATCGATCATGCCGCCGTAGTAGCCAGCAACCAATCCCATGCCGCCCCCAATAATCAATGCAATCAGGGTAGCCAGGGGGGCCACCGTAAGAATGATCCGCGACCCCTGCGCGAGCCGAGCCCACAGGTCGCGTCCCAGTTTGTCAGTTCCCAGCCAGTGTTTCGCAGATGGACCGGCAAGGTTCTCTCCGGAGAACTGTTTGTAGGGAGAATAGCGGGCCAACCACGGCGTAGGTTCATAATCATCGCCAGCAAACCAGCACGTTGGCGTGAAGAGGCAATTGTCGGCGAATACCGCCACTATTAGCCAGAAGCCTACCAAGCACAAACCGACCACCGCGACTTTTGAGCCAAGTAGAATATTCAGCCCATCCCGGAACGCGCTATTGCGTTCGGGCGTCTGTTCAGTTGGTGCCTGAACTGTACTAACAGCGGTGTTTTCGCTCACTACCATCACTTCGTGTCACTTGTGTTATGCATACCTAATGCGCGGGTTCAGATACGTATAAACGATGTCAGCCACGAGCTGCGTGGTCACAGCTATGATCACCAGCAACATGGCGGCTGCTTCAATGGCATAAACATCTTTGAACAAAGCCGCCGAGAGAATATACGCTCCAAGACCCGGAAATCCAAACACTGTCTCCACCACAACAATCCCTCCAATAAGCCAGTTCACGTGCAGCATAATGACGGTAATTGGCGCCATAAGCGCGTTCTTGGTCGCGTGCCTGAACACAACCTGCCAGCGCGGCAGACCCTTAAGCACGGCGGTACGGATGTAGTCAGTGCGCATTACATCCACCATGCTGGCGCGAGTCACGCGAAGCACGTATCCCGTTTCTATCAAGGTTAGGGTTAGCACAGGCAATATTAACATTTCCGGGTTGCGAAACAGTGCTGTGTCGTCGGTAATAACTACTGCTCCGGGGACAAGACCCAGCCAAAATGAAAAAATAACAATCAGGAATGTTCCGCTTGCGTATTCGGGAGTAGCGGTTGCCACCAGACTGCTGATAGATGCAAACCGGTCGGCAAACTTGCCTTCATTCATTCCGGCATACAGCCCAAAAACCAGCGCCAACGGCATCATGATAGTGAATGCAAGTCCTGCCAAAATGCCAGTGTGTTTGGCACGGCGCATCAGGGTTTCACCCACCGGCCTGCGGGTGAAGAAAGATACCCCAGGATCACCACGCAGCAGGCCCTTCTGCAACGGAATGTAGCTTACCGGTGCGCCCAACGATTTGTTCCAGCGGTTTTTCCCAATGTTCCATTCTTCTAGGTTCTGCCCCTTAATCCACATTGCTGCGCGGCCGCCCTGTAGCCCCGATGCGACACCCCAGAAATGCAGTACACCGTTCTCATCTGGAGACCACACTGAGTCGCTTTCTTCCACCTCCACTGTAGAGCCGTCGGGCTGCCTTACCAAGCGGATCATGGTCTCACCGTCGAGCGATACGTGCTGGTAAAGCTCGCCGCCCTCATCAATCCACCAGGTTTGGCGGCGGGTTTTTTCGTTGAGGAGGCGTACGAGCGGCTTGCCAATATTGCGCTGGGCTTCCGACTGGCTCCCTAGCATCCAGCGTCTATATCGGGTCAATGCGGGCTGATCCAGACCGTTCTGGGCATTGAAAGATTCTTCTTGGGCGCGGGTAATGGTGTTTCCCAGCGTATTGATAGCAATGTTGCCCGGGGCAATCTCTGAAACGGCGAACACGACAACGGATACAAAAAACAAGGTGACGGCAAGCGTCACAATCCGTCTAGCCAGGAACTTTGCCATGATTACGGTTTATACACCAATTAACGAAAAAAGGGGGTAGCATCCTGGCGGTCTCAGGGCCCTGAGACCGCCAGGATGCTACCCCCTTCCAAACTAAACTCAGTTGCGCGGCTTTACCTCAGCCTCCAGACTCTTTTCAGTGTGCGGAGACTGAGGCTTGCGCGCGCGCAGCAAGCAGAAACGTGTACTTTCTACTCTGACGACGGTTCAATCCAAGCTTCGCGCCATTCCGTGTTGTAGTTCTGCGGATGGCCGCTGGCGCCACGCACGTTATTGGTGTATGCGCGGAACACTGGCTTGAAGAACGGGATAAACACCGAACCACGCTCGGACTGAATGCGTTGGATATCCTTCATGATCGCCCGGCGAGCCTCCAAGTCGAAGGTACCCTGGGCTGTCTTCAGGAGCGCTGAAAACTCGTCGTCCACCCAGCGGCTCTCGTTCCATGGTACTGGGTTACCCTCCGAGTCAGCTATGTAAGCCAGCGGCAATACCATTACAGCCAGAGGGCGATTGGCCCATGTCGTTATGCCGACCGCGGCCTCAGTCCACACATCCCAATAGGCTGAATTGGGCATTGTGTCAAGCGTGACGGAAATGCCCGCAGCTTTTGCATCTTCCTGCAGAGTTTCAGCAAACGCCACGATGTCAGACCAACCCGTGCCGACGGCGATATCAAACGACAAATCGCTCATACCGGCTTCCTCAAGTAAGGCCTTTGCACCCTCGGGATCGTACGGAATGTCGTCCATCGGGGCAAATTCCGGGTGACTTGGCGCCGCATGCGTGTCAAAGCCAATATCGCCTTGGCCGAAATAGCTGTTGTCCAGGATTTTCTGCCGGTCCTGGCATTTCTTGACTGCCATACGCACACGGTTGTCTGTCCAGGGATCCAAGTCCACGCGAAAACGCCCTACACGGGTGGATGAAGTGGGGGTCTTGATCACGCGGAGGTTGGCGTCATCTTTGATAGCCAGAAAGTTATCGATGTTGACGTCGTAAATACTCTCCACTTGACCGGATTTCAGCATAGCAACGCCAGCAGCCTGGTCATCACCATGGGAGTACCATTCCATTGCATCCAGGTAGGGCAACGGTTTGCCATCGGCTCCCATATCCCAGTAGTCGTCGCGTTTCACTATGCGTGCTTTTTCGCCCTCAATATATTCATCCAGGGTCATGTAGCCGGTGCCGGGGTTGTTGCCCGAAGTACAGTCGCCATCAAAAGTGGGGTGCAGTATGGGCGCCGCGTAGTGCGTTAATTGCTCCGCCACGGCCAAGATCGGTGCGTCCATGTTCATCTTTATCGTATGCGCGTCTACTACTTCTACACCATCAGATGTCAGGAAACCTTCCCACAGGCCGAGTGTCGATGATCCCACGTCAGGATCTAACCACTGTCCGATACTCCACTTGACATGCTCAGCCTCAAGGGCATCACCGTTGCTCCACGTGACATTCTGTTTAAGGTTGAGCGTCCACACTGTCAAGTCGTCGTTGGGCACGTAGCTTTCCAACAGGTAGGGGTGGGTTACACCCTGTTCGTCGTACCAATTCAGGTACTCGAAGATGTGGCGGAACACATTTGCATCGTAAATCCAGGAGAATCGCATGGGGTGGTCAACTGCCGGGACCTGCGAGGCGCAGCGCAAGGTACCGCCTCGCACTATTTCTTCAGCTGCAGCACCTCCACCAGTGGTCGCAGTAGGTGCGCCACAGGCGGCCAAGAAGCGTGCAGCACCATATGAAGTACCCAATAAGCATGCGAGCCTTATGAACTCGCGCCGGCTTACTCTTCCTTCATACAGACTTTCACGGGCCTTCTGTACCATTGGGTGAAGACCTTCTTCAGCATATCTCATTGTTTTCCTCCAGTACTATAACTAACCTTGATTGTCCTATACTTTGCTTAACCCTCTTCACTTTCATGAATCTCCCAACAACTCCATCAATTAAGTATCGATCGCTTTTCACCTCCTTGACAGTAGGTGCAAGCCCGCCACTCATCACCAGAGTGTTCTCATTTGGAGTTACAGCAATCCGATAGTTTTCCGCTGCCGAAAAGGCTTTAATCCAAGCCTATTGTGACCTCGAAGCGGAACACAAAACATCTAGTGTGAATGAGTTTACCTGATCGATATGTGAACAGTATATCACATGGCATTCATTTTGTAACGTTGCTCCGCTTCCCCGGATTGTTCAGGCTGTAGTGACCTAGCAGAGCGCTTTCCGATCTGATGGGAACGCAAGCTATTGCGCTCTAGCATTGACATTTAGTGCCTCCTATTGATATACTTTCAATCAAGATATACTGCAAATATATCAAATGATTGAAATGTGCTTAGGGTACGTTAGGTGAGGCGCAAATGACCAGTAAAACGGACGCCATTATTATTGGGGCCGGGATAATTGGATGTGCCACCGCGTTCGAGCTCGCAAAACGTGGGTACAAGACCCTGAACATTGACAAGCTGGATGCTGCTGGGGCCGGGTCGACCGGCAATTCGTGCGCGATCGTGCGCGCTAGTTATTCCACGTGGGATGGAGTGGCGATGGCCTACGAGGGTTTCTCCTACTGGAAAGACTGGGAAAACTACCTCGGATATCAGGATGAGGAAGGCCTTGCCCGCTACATGAACTGCGGGAGCATTTTATTGAAGACGAAAGGAGGGCACCACCGCAAGGTACTTCGCTTTTACCGGGAGATTGGTGTGGAGCACGAGGAGTGGGATTTGGAAACTTTACGGGAGAAGATGCCGGTTTACTCGGTGATGAGTTTTTATCCGGCGCGCCGACCAGAGGACGAGCGTTTTTGGGACGAGCCGACCGAAGAGCTGCAGGGCGCGGTCTTCACGTCCGGATCAGGCTATGTGAGCGACCCGCAGCTGGCGACCCGCAACCTGATGCGCGCTGCGCAGCAGCACGGCGCTGAACTTCGCCTCGGGCAGCAGGTGACTGAAATACGTCGAGGGGATGGGCGGGTCTTGGGTGTCACGCTGAAATCCGGCGAGCAGATTGACGCTGACGTGGTGGTCAACGTGGCCGGGCCGCATTCCTTCGTCATCAATCGCATGGCCGGCGTCGAGAAAGGCATGAATATCAAGACCAAAGCGTTGCGGCATGAGGTTCATCATGTGCCCTCGCCGCCGGGTTTCGACTTCGAGAAGGACGGCTACCACACATCCGATGGCGACATCAGCAGCTACTTCCGGCCGGAGACCGGCAACACCATCCTGATCGGCAGTGAGGACCCGGAATGCGACCCGCAGGAATGGATTGCGGACCCAGATGTTTACAACCGCGACATTACCGATGCGCAGTGGAAGGCGCAGGTTTATCGGCTGGCAAAGCGCATTCCTGATTTGCAAATCCCTAACCAACCCCGGGGTCTGGTGGATCTTTACGATGTTTCCGATGATTGGATTCCGATTTACGACCGATCCGATCTGGGCGGCTTTTACATGGCCATTGGCAGCAGCGGGAACCAGTTCAAGAATGCGCCGGTGGCCGGGCATCTGATGGCGGAGTTGATTGACGCCTGCGAGGGCGGGCACCATCACGACAGAGACCCGGTGCAGGTGAAGTGCGTGTACACCGGGCTGACGCTGAACGCGGGGTTCTATTCGCGCCTGCGCAAGATTAACCCCAATAGCAGTTTCTCGGTCAACGGTTGACCGCGGGGATCAAGCCGAAGTGTGGCCGCATTCTTTTGTTATCTCTTAGGGCAGATTGAATGTCAATGAAACTGGTGCGGCAGGCGCTGCGCGGGGAACGGCCGCCACCGCGCATGTGGCGCGCTCATGAGCTGAGAGAGCGCTACGATGCGGTCATTATCGGCGGCGGTGCGCACGGGCTGTGCTGTGCATATTACCTCGCGGAGGAGCACGGAATCACTGATGTGGCCGTGCTGGAAAAACGCTACATCGGCGCGGGCGGAAGCGGGCGCAACACCGCAATTGTGCGCAGCAACTATCTCACCCCGGAGGGGGTGCGCTTCTATGACGCCAGCCTGAAACTTTACGAGCGTATGGCCGGCGAGCTGGACATTAACGTTATGCTCAGCCAGCGCGGGCACCTGACGCTGGCGCACAATGATGGCTCGCTGCGCACAATGCGCCGCCGCGCCGAAGTCAACCGGCTGCAAGGCGTCGAATCTCGCGTCATCTTTCCGGAAGAAATTGAACGGTTGTGCCCGCATCTGGACGTTAGCGACCACCCGCGTTACCCCATCCTTGGCGCGCTCTACCATCCGCGTGGCGGCATAATGCGGCATGACGCCGTGGTGTGGGGCTACGCGCATCAGGCGGATGCGCGCGGTGTGCACATTCATCAATTGACCGAAGTGACTGGAATCGCAGTGGAGGGCTGGCGGGTCACCGGCGTTGAAACCAATCGCGGAAACATCAAAACCGGCACGGTGCTGAATGCGACTGCGGGCTGGTGCTCGACTACTGCCGCCATGGCCGGCGTGAAGCTGCCAGTCACCACCTCGCCGCTGCAGGCCTGTGTGAGCGAGCCGCTGAAGCCCTTTCTCGATGTCGTCATCGTTTCGGGCAGCTTGCACGTTTATGTCAGTCAGTCTGACCGCGGCGAACTGGTTATGGGCGCCAGCGTGGACCCGTTTCCCTCCTATTCATCGCGCGGTTCGCTTTCCTTCGCCGAGAGCCTGGCCGGACATATTGTCGAGCTGATGCCGGCGCTGCAGCACGTGCGCCTGATGCGCCAGTGGGCGGGGCTGTGCGACATGACGCCGGATTACAGCCCGATCATGGGCTTCACGCCGGTAGAGGGCTTCTACGTGGATGTCGGCTGGGGCACGTATGGTTTCAAAGCCTCGCCCATCTCCGGCAAGATGCTGGCCGAGTGCATTGCCACGCAGCGCACTCCGGATCTTATCGCGCCTTTCCGGCTTTCCCGGTTTAGCGAATTTGACCTTGTGGGTGAGAAGGGCGCCGCCTCGGTGGCTAACTGAGGCGGAGACTGGGAGAAAGACCGTAATGCTTATATTGAACTGCCCTAACTGCGGCGAGCGCAATGTGAGCGAGTTCCGCAACGGAGGTGAGTACCGGCCGAGGCCGGCGTGCCCACGCGAGAAAGACGATCTGCAATGGGCCGAGTACGTATACCTGCGCAGTAACGTCTCCGGAGTGCAAAAGGAGTGGTGGTATCACCGCGCTGGATGCGGGCTTTGGTTTCTGGCAGAGCGACACACCAAGACGAACGAGATAACGGCCACATATCGGTGGCGCCCGGCTGCTGCGAGCTCTGAGGAGGAGCGAAAAGCGGATGGCTGAACGGCTGCCGCCGCGTACCGGCGAGGTAATCGACCGTGAGGAAGAACTGCGCTTTCAATTCGATGGGGAGGATTATTTGGCCTTTTCCGGCGATACGATTGCGTCCGCACTTGCTGCAACCGGGGTGAGGGTCTTCAGCCGCTCCTTCAAATACCATCGCCCGAGAGGCCTGCTCTGTTGCGCTGGTCATTGCCCGAACTGCTTGGTGCAGGTTGGGGAGGAGCCAAACGTGCGCGCCTGTCGCCGACGCGTGGAAGCCGGCATGCGCGTCGAGCCACAAAACGTGACACCGACCCTGAAACGGGACTGGCTGGCGCCGGTGATGCGCGCGCTATCGCCGTTCATGTCGGTCGGCTTCTACTATAAGACGCTCTACCGCCCCAGTTGGGTGTGGAAGTTGGGTGAGCCACTGCTGCGCGCGGCGACCGGACTGGGCAAAGTGAGCGTCCCCAAGATCCCGTCCGAAGGTTTTGACAAGCAGTATCTGCGCGGGGACGTGGTAGTGGTGGGCGCCGGTCCGGCTGGAATGAGCGCGACGCTGAGCGCGGCCGGGCAGGGCGCAAGCGTTCTGCTGCTGGATGAAAACGGGCAGCTTGGCGGGCACCTGCGCACCACGGGCGATACGCAGCAGAGGCTCCCCAGCCTTCTGGAGAAGGTGCGCGCTGCCGGCAACATCCGCGTTTTCACCGAAACCACGGTGACCGGTTGGTTCGACCACAGTTGGCTGGCGGCTGTGCGCGGGCACCGGTTGTACAAGATCCGCGCCGGAGCGGTGGTGCTGGCTTCCGGCGCTTTAGAACGACCGCTGCTGTTTGAAAACAACGATCTACCCGGTGTGATGCTTGGCAGTGCGGCACAACGATTGCTGCGTTTGCATTCGGTGAAGCCAGGGCAGCGCGCGGTGGTGATGACCGCAAATGATGATGGCTGGGAGGTGGCCGCCGATTTGCGCGCGGCGGGTGTTGAAGTGGTCGCGATGGCGGATGAGCGCGAACGGGCTGCCAGCAGCAGTGCCCGCGTTGACGCGCTCAGCGCGGACGTGCCGGTGTTTTGGCGCCACACCGTGGCGGCCGCGCACGGTGGCTCCGCAGTACAGGCGGCAACAATCGTGCCGCTGGACGGGGATGGCGACACGCAGGCGCCGCGCCACCGGCAGGACTGTGATTTGCTGCTGGTAAGCGTGGGATGGACGCCGAACACCGGGCTGGCGTATCAGGCCGGCGTCAGATTCGGGTTCGACGAAAAGCGGGCGGAGCTGACGGCGCGGGATATGCCCGAGAACTTCGCCATTGCCGGTCGGGCGGCCGGCACGCACCTGCTCGAACACGAATTGGCCGAGGGCGCGCTTGCGGGCCGCAGCATGGCTGCTGCGGCCGGCCGTGGGGATGCGCCGGCTGCTGCGCAATGGACACAGGTTCAGGAAGAAAAAGCCGCCGAACCGGCGCGCAGCGCTCCGTGGGTTAGCGTGGCGGGCGCGGGAAAAAGATTTCTTTGCTATTGCGAGGACGTCACTGAAAAAGACCTTTACACCGCCGTAGCCGAGGGATACGACAGCATCGAGCTGCTCAAGCGCTACAGCACCATTTCCATGGGTCCCTGTCAGGGGAAGATGTGCTCGATGAACGCGGTGCACCTCTGTGCGCGCGCCAATGCGGCCAGCGTTGATGAGACCGGCAGCACTAAATCGCGACCGCCGCTGCAGCCCATCTCGCTCGGCGCGCTGGCAGGGCAGAACATGGAGCCAGTGCGAGTGACGCCGGTGCACGATTGGCATCTGGAACGGGGCGCAAAGATGATGGTGGCCGGGCTGTGGCTGCGCCCGGAGCGCTATGGAGACCCCGCCGGGGAAGTGCGCGCGGTGCGCGAGCGTGTTGGCGTGATTGATGTGAGCACGCTGGGGAAATACAAACTGACCGGTCCGTCCGTTCCCGACATTCTGGAGAAGATCTACATCAACCGCTGGCGCAAACTGGCGGTGGGGCGTGTGCGCTATGGCGCCATGTGCAACACCGAAGGCATCGTCATGGATGATGGCGTCACCGCGCGCGTGGGCGAGCAGGAATGGTACATGACCACCACTTCGGGCGGCGCTGGCTCGGTTAATGAGTGGATGCAGTGGTGGATGCAATCGGGATGGGGCGAGGGCGTGCAGCTGCTCAATCGCACCGATGATTTCGCCGCGGTCAATCTCGCCGGACCGCAGGCGCGCGCGCTGCTGCAGAAACTGACTGGTCTGCAACTCGGAAACGACCAATTCCCGTACATGCACGCACGTTCTGGCGCGGTGGCAGGAGTTCCCTGCCGGCTGCTGCGCATCGGCTTCACGGGCGAACTCTCGTACGAACTGCATTGTCCGTCCAGTTATGGCCGTCATCTCTGGGAGCGATTGTTGGCGGCCGGAGAACAGTTCGGAATCCTGCCTTTCGGGGTGGAGGCGCAGCGCGTGCTGCGCCTAGAAAAGGGGCATCTCATCATCGGTCAGGACACCGATGCGCTTTCCAACCCGATTGCCGCCGAACTCAGCTGGGCGGTGAAGCTCGACAAGGAGGATTTTCTCGGCCAGCGCTCGCTAATACGTGTGACGGAACGGGGCGTGCGGCAGCGTCTGGTGGGTTTCACGGTGCCTGGCGTGTCCGTGGCGCCCGAAGAGGGGCTGCAGATTGTGGCGCTTGGTTCCAATGGCAAACGGCCGGAGATAATCGGTTGGGTCAGTTCCTGTCGCTTCAGCCCGACATTGAACGAGGTGATAGGCCTGTGCTGGCTGCCGAGCGAGATTGCTGAGACCGATGGCGCTGAATTCAACATTTGGCGGGATGAGAGGCCTCTGGCTGCGCGCGTGCATCACGGTGCGGTTTACGACCCGGAGGGGGCGCGGCTGCGGAGTTAACCATGACAGAAGAAGCGCTGCGACGTTCTCCGCTGTACGAAGCGCTGCAAGCTGCTGGGGCAGGCTTTGAGGTACGTTCTGGATGGTGGGTGCCTGCTAGCCTTTTGTCCGCGGCGGATGATGCGGTCACGGTGCTGACGATTGTCGACGAGAGTGCGCATGGCAAGTTGTTGTTGGAGGGCGAGCGCGCTTCCACAGTGATTGCAGCTGTGCTCGGCGTGCAGCCCCCGGCTGTCGGAATGAGTGTACCCATCGAGGGCGGTCGCATGTATGCGCTGCGCCCGGATTTCTTTTTCGTCGCTACGCATCCCGGGGCGGAAGCTGAGTTGGTTGAGCGGCTGCACGCGGCTGTTGGTGACGCTGGTGGGATGGTAGCCGTAACGGATGTGACTGACGGACGCTCCCAGATTCGCGTGAGCGGCAGCGTATGCCGCCAATTGCTACCAAAGCTATGCGGGCTCGACTTTAGAGAGAGATCTTTTCCTGATGGCTGTGGGAAAATAAGCAGTCTGGCTAGAACCACTCAATTGATCCTGCGCTGTGACCATGACGGAGTTCTTTCCTTTCGTATTGTGGGGGGACGGTCTCTGGGTGCGTATGTGTGGGAGACGATGGTGCAGGCCGGGCGGGAGTGGGATGTGGCGCCGGTCGTGGGCGGATAGCCGAAAATGGTTATCAGGCAACTTCCTCCGCGGATGATAAGGAGATAACCGGCTGTGCTAAAAGGTCATATCGAATTTCGGCTGTGAAGCCTCCCTGCGGATCATGTTGTATTATCATGCCAGAATAATGACCAGCTCGAAGTGGTGCATTCATCATCGTGCTTTGGGCTTGATTTAACCATTGCAAATGTTAATATA
>CAJWGI010000009.1 GCA_913031335.1 uncultured Anaerolineales bacterium
CCTACTTTCGCCATGTTATTGCCTCCTATTCCATGACCACCTGGCGTTCAGCGTGGCGCTCGCGCAGCATGGTGGTGTACTCGTTAATATCGCCAAAAAACAGGCACTTTGTCGCGCACTGCGTGGCGCAAGCCGGCCACAGGCCCTCATCTATGCGATCTTTGCAGTAATCGCACTTGATGACCTTATTGGTGCGCGGATTAAATTGCACCGCGCCCCAGGGGCACGCTGCAATGCACGCTTTACATCCGATGCAGGTGGGTTCGTCAATGTAGACGATGCCATCCGCGCGTTTGCGCATAGCAGCAGTCGGACAGACCGGCATGCAGGCCGCATCCTCGCAGTGGAAACAACTCATGTAAACCCAGCTGGTTTGCAGGCGACCGCCGACGTCCTTCGGGCCAACCTGTATCATGCGTACCAAGCGCGGTCCAACGGGCACATCGTTTTGCAATTTGCACGCGATTTCACACGCAAAGCAACCGATACACCGCTCAGCATCGTGGAACATCACGTGGCGATTGGATGCGCCCGGCAGCGTGACGCGGGATTCGCGTCCCTGACGCGTCATCGTTTTCTCAAAACCGTTCGATCCTTGCTCTGTTGTTTCACTCATAGCTTGTCTCTCCACTAGCCTTCGCTAAACGGCAGAACGTTTCCATCCGCCGCCGCTTCGCCCTGCCACATGACTTTCTTGCTCACCGGGTCCCAACTCGGTGCGCCGGCCCGCGCCACGGCGTTGGCATATGCTCCCAGTTCTTTTTCAGTGTCAACATCGTACGAGGGGAACTGCTCAAGGAATTCGATGGTCTTTCGCCGCGCTTCTTCTTTGTCTGTGCCCTTCTTCCACACCAGCACGAGTTGCGCTTTGAACTCGGCTTGTCCGTACACCGGATCTTTGATGACATCGTCAATCAGCCAGCTGACGTTACGGTTGGTGATGCCGGGCGCAAAGGGTTGATACTCGTCCGTCGAGCAGTAGAGCCACACCTGGCGCGGGTCGGTTTCCTCCGTCACCCAGGCATAGCCATCCAACTCAGAGGTCATGCTTTCCAGCTTCACGTAATCCCCATCCTCGATACCCAGTACGCTCGCAAGTTCGGGATGTACCTGCACGTAGCGGTCCGGTTCAAGTTCATCCGTCCACGGCCACCAGTGCCCCATCTCGTGGAAACTGGACACCGGCCGGCCGGTGCACATCACAATCGGGTGTTGAGCGAAGTCCTCCGGCGTGCTCACCGGGGTGTGTCCGCCCTCTCGATGCTTCGGAAGATAGTCCCAGCCAAGGTCCGCGAGCGCCTGCGAGGCAATTTCAATTTTGCTCGACGGTGTTGGGAAACGACGTCCCTGCGGGTCTTCCGGGAAAGGTTCGTCCTGGTACATTATCCATTTGCCGCGCGATTTGGCATCAGGGAACTCGTACCGTGCGGCCTCCTCTTCGGTAAAGGCCGGCCACATCACCCCGCCCGGATCCGTCGTCTCAGGATCCATCGTCTTCTTGATAATGCCATAGGTGAATGGTTCCTGTTGCTGGATCCAGTCTGACATGGTGGCCAGGTCAATCAAATCAGGGTTGTCGTCGCAACGCCACGGATACCAGCGCTTGCCTTCTTCCTCGCCAAAGACGCGGTCGGCAAGACCGGCTACCACGTCCACATCATTGCGGCATTCCCAGTTGGGTTCGATGCACTGGTTGAACCACTGGCACAGGCGATTGTTGCCGTGGTGCACAATGCCCTCGCGCTCCACCCACGACGTAATAGGGAAAGAAACGTGCGCGTGATGTTGCGTAAAGTTCGGATGAAAAGACTGGTGAATAGCGATCTCGACGTTTTTCTTGATTCCGGCCGCGTATTTCTGCGTGCCAGGCATTTGCGCCAGCATGTTGCCGTTCCACCATATACCCTTGATCGGATACGGCTTTCCGGTGAAGACGGCATTGGCGTAACCTGCCGCGCTCACATCGGCCCAACCGACCAATTTCTCGGAGACTACCGGTGCCTTGATGGGCGGCAAGTTCGGGTCTAGATCGTTGCCCATGCTCATTGGCGGGCGACAGTTGTGGAGCCAATTCCAGCCACCGCCCGGGATGCCAATGTTGCCCGTGATAGAGACCAGCGCGGCATAGCAGCGGTTAATGTTGACCGCATTGTAAGTCTGTGCGGTTCCCAGACAACCATTCACCGACGCCGGTTTGCTGGTGGCGAACAGGCGCGCAGCTTCAATGATAGTCTCCTCCGGCACCCAAGATATACTGGACGCGCGCGAGGGCGGCATCTCTTCGATGAGCTTCATCCATTCGTCAAGGCCATGCACCCACTTGTCACAGAACTCTTTGTCGTAAAGGCCCTCTTTCATGATCACGTTGATCATGCCCATCACGAAAGCCGCATCGGTGTTCGGGCGCAAGCGCACAGCAATGTCGGCGTGCATCATCGTGGTGTTGAAGCGCGGGTCCACCCATATGATCTTAGAGCCACGTTCCTTCGCCTCCAGAAGCCATTGCATTTCCACAGGGTGATTGTTCGCCTGGCTGCTGCCAGCTCCGAGAATGCATCGGCTGTTCACCCAGTCGGGAATTGGATTCATCAGCCGCCCCAGTCCCTTCGCTCCGAAAACGTAATTCGTGGCGATGCCCGGGCTTTCACAACAGATTGGACCCTGCCCTACTATATTAGGCGTCCCATAAATGCGGCCGAAGCGAGCCGCGCCCGCTTTCCACATCATGTCGGAACGCCCGGTGCGATGAATCATCAGCGATTCCGCGCCGTATTCATCGCGGATTTTGATCAGCCGCTCGGCGGCGAAGTCCAGAGCATCGTCCCAGGAGACGCGTTGAAATTCATCGTCCAAAGTTTTACGCATTAGCGGATATTTGATCCGCAAGGGGTTGTAGATATGCTGGAAAGCGCCAATCCCTTTCGGGCACAGCGCCCCTTTGCTCAAGGGATGATCCGGGTCGCCAAAGATATCTACCACGCGACCATCCTCGACGTAGACCAGCATCCCACAACCCGCCTCACACATGTTCGAGCAGGTAGTGCGAACAACTTTGTCGTACTTGCGGGTGGAAACCGCAAGTGGTTTAAGAGCCATTTCTAACCTCCATATTTATTTCGCTTTATCCGCCAAACGAAAGCTGCCTGAATTGTAACCCATTATCAGCCACCCGAGCGCCCCAGCGCCAACCGCTTCCCGAAATAATACAGCAGCAAGCCAGTCACGAAGCCCAGCGCCATGTTTGTGGCCACTGACATGGCGGCCGTTACGCCGACGGCCGTCCATTCCAGATTCCCCTTCACGTCGCGTGCCAGCCACGCCAGGCTAAAACTGACCACCAGCAGCATGGCCCCGACTATCGCCATAGGAAAGACAGAAAAAATGTCAACGATTGACTGGCTCAAAAATAGTCCCAGTCCAATCTCCAACATCCCTTCCATAATAGGCGCGCCGCCGGTGCGCGCCCCGAACGTGTATTGCCCTGCGAGCCCGCCAGCGCCATGGCACATTGGCATCCCCCCGAAAAACGGTGCCACGGTATTCATGATACCTTGATTGACCAGCAACCGCCGCTCCGGGACCGGGCGCTCCGGAAAATAATCCCGTATCAGCGCACCGCACGAAAGGCAGGCATTTGTCAACGTCAGCGGCATCTGCGCCAACCCTGCCAACACCATTCCTTTACCAACATCGCTCCAAGATGGCGGCGTGAACGGCGGCAGTTCAAAGTCAAAGCGAACGACCCCGCTCAACTCCCCACGCAGCCACGGTATCAAAACCCCCACTACTACCAGTACCAGGGCGGCCGGTGCGTAACGATTGTTACGCAGCAGCAAGATTGTCGCCAGGGCGCCAAGCCCCAATCCCCAGTTTCCGAGTGAGTCAAACGGACCCTGACTAAACATCCCAACACTCGAGCGACCCAGCAAAATGGCAAGCGCCACCTGCATGCCTCGAATCACACAAGAAGGAGTGACCTTCATCAGCCGATCCACCAATCCAGTCGCGCTCAACAATAGCCAACTGATGCCAAGACCCAACCCGGCTCCGTAGACCAAGCCCGGTCGCCACCCTTGGGAAATCGCCACCGCGGCAACAACTTTTTTCGGCTGCAATGGCATCGGAATACGGTAGGTTAGCCCAAGTGCAATGTTCGTCAACCCCATCACAACCAGAAAACCGGCCGGGTTCATTCCCACCACCATGATGTACCCGATGGCAAGCGGGAGCAATGTACCGAAATCTCCCATTGAGCCCGCCAATTCCCGCGCGTTGAATCTGAATTCGCCGCCTTTCATTTAGTGAACAACCCGTCAGACAGTAGCGCGGGCAGGAACCCTCAGCAAGGAACGCCACTGCTCGATTTCCATCCCAACAAGCTCCCTTTCCTGTTTCTCCCAACCGCCCCGGGATTCCGAATCCAGGCGCGCAGCCGCAATAAGCCCGTCGTCGACACGGAAACTTGCGCGCACGCGCTCAGCGTTAATTTCCGTTTCGGCCGCGCAAATGAATACGCCCGCCGAAATCTTAAGCGAACGCATCGCCCTGCCGACGCCGTTGTCGCTATGCCGCTGCAGAAACCGCTCCGAGCCAATCAGCTTCGCCAGCGCGCGTGCGCGCCGCGTCTCTTCGCGGGTGGGTTTGCCGCGCACAATTTTGCGCCCGAGCGCTTTTTCGAATTCCTCCAACAGTATCCACTGAACCGCCTCGATGGTCACCGGGCCGGCATGACGCCACAGGGTAGTGATTCGCTCGCGCAGGGCCGCGGATGCCAACTCGCGGAACGATGCCCATGGGGCGTTCCACACCGCCGTCATAGCGGCATAATCAAAATCAAAAAGAATGTTGCCCACCACGACGCACGCTTCCCCGATGCGCCCGCCTCCGACGCCGGCGATGCGCAGCCCTTCCACCTCAATCTCGTTCACTTCAACCAGATCCGCACTCAACCCCAGCCGGTGGAGCGTTTTCACCGGCGCGGCGAGCATGCGCGCGTACACATCCTCAAACTTGACCGGCAGGCGCGCGTGGTGAAACACGCATTGATAAAAGAGCTGGTTGGCGTCAAGGTAGGTCAGGCCGCCTCCCACCCGTCTGCGCACCACTTGAAGTGCGCGGCGCTCGCATTCCTCACGGTCCAGCACCGAGTCGCAATCCTGGTGATATCCCAGGCACAAATATGGTGTAAGCGGCTGGCAGAGAATAATCGTGTCGGGCGTGTCCGCCGTCATTAGCTCGGCCGTGGCATGATACACAGCTTGCGTGCGCCACGCAGCGGTAGGGCCGAGATTTAGCAGTCGGACGTCATCTACGTCGCGTTTCGGCACCTCAGACCACTACTGCCTCCGTTTCAGTGCGGATATCCTCGAGTCGGATTTCATCGCGAATAACAACCATATCAGCTGCCTGCGGCGGAAAAGGATAATCGCGGTATTCCTCGCCTGGCCGGTAAGAGCCATACGGCCGGTTACAAGCAAGATTGCCAGCTCGGTCCGGGCACCCGTCGGTCATGAATGGCAGTCCGCTTTCTAGCGCGCCTTCAAGCGTCATCCCCGGCACGTCCAGCCCGGTAACGCCATCCATATCGTCAAACACGATTGCATCCGGGCTTAATTCTCGCGTCTCAATCAGGTGCTTCACCAACTGGATCCGCCGCACCCGTTCAATCGGCGCGCGCGCCTCGTGCTGCATTTCAGTTCCCAGTTCAGGATTGAAGGAAAATAGATACGCCGCGATTTGTCCGCTGTGGAGCTGACAAAAAAGCTCCACCAGTTCGCGGTCGCTCTCACCCAGTCCAATGATAACGTGGCAATTCACGTTGTAAGCGCCGAAGATGCTGCGAGCCGCACGCACAATGTGCCAGTGGTGCCGCCAGTCGTGCGGGCTTCGCGTTGTTTTGCCGCGCGTGTTCTCAAAGACCTTCTCGGATGCCGCGTCAAGCCCAACACCGATGATGTCCACACCTTCTGCTTTGATGCGCCGCAGTCGATCCTCGTCGAGAGTGGTGGCGCTGACCAGCGCAGAGATCGGCACCACGGGCGCGGCCCGATGCACTCTCCGGACCATGTCAAGCAAATCATCATAGGCGCGCGAATCCTGCACCTGCGAGATACACACCCGCCCCACGCCGCCCTTAGTTTCCTTGGACGCAATTTTCTCCGCCACCAGATCGGTTGCGTAAAGCGGCCATGCCACCCTGATGAAGGTATTTTCCTCAGCTGCCCCGGGGCGCTCCCGCGCAAGACCACAATATGAGCAATTGGCGAAACACCCCTCCGGATAATTCTGCAACAGATTTATGCACCCACAGCTGCAATTCCGCATTATGCGACCGGGTTTGAGCCCCAACTCAATCGCTGCGGCCATGCTTATACGCACATAATCCGGGCTGGCCTTGAACTGTTCGGCTTGTACCGCCATGGGAACCGCGTTAGCCATTTTTCCTCCGTTACTAGCCAGGAGACACCGGTTTCCCGCAACCATCCATTACCACGCCACCCCGCAGCAGGCGTTGACGAATTCGGGTTGCAGCCCGACCGCGCGTGCATATTCGGCCATTCCCTCTGCGGGATAGGCGACCCCATTCAGACCGGCATCAATCGCAAGGCGATCAATGTCAACCTTTAGCAGCCCCATCGGGCGCGCGCAGCCCAGCATTATCGGCGTAGCTGGCAGCCGCTTGCGCGCCTCCTCAAAAAAGGCGCCGATCTCATCAAGCGATGGCGGGACCACATCGGCCATCACGGTTCCGCTTAGTGACATGAGAATCACAAGCACAAGCATCTGCGGTGGGTGTCGCGCAATTATCTCGAGCGCGCGCCACTCGCCGAGCATCTTGCCATAATGCAGCCCGATTACAATGTGCGGCACTGCCGGAACACCAAATAGTTCCAGATTGAGAAGGGCAGTCTCGTACCCTTCCACACCGCACTCAAGGTGATACACCTCTCGAATGGTGTCCTCGTGCCCAATTACGTCCACCATCGCGCCATCGATGCCGATCTCGCCCAGCCCCGCACAGGTCTCCTCGTCCGGCAGACCGGGATGTACCCGGAAGAGCAACCCCAGTTCGCGTCGCGCGCGAACAAGGTCTGGAATGTGCGCCAGCAGCGGAACTCGCCCTCGGCGGTCGCAGCCGCCAGAAATAAGCACGCCGCGCGCGCCTTTGTTCGCCATTTCCGCGCACAGGTCATAAAGCGAGCCGCCGAAGCGCGTAAAGTCGGCCATGCCCGCCAACACGTTGGTGTTGCAATGGTCGCAACTCAACGCACAATAAGTGCCGGTCAGGCTGACGGCGGCAAACTCATGCGCGTTTTGCGCGGAATATTCCCCGGTGGCGTAGCGCCGCAGCCCGGGCGCGTGAAAAGTGATGCGCTCCCCAAATTCCTCGCGGCGCAACTGCAGGCAGGCCCGGTCAATGCTGAAACTCGCCGGTGCAGCCACTGGCGCGTCAAACAAACGCACCTCAGGCAATTGCCGCCTCCGGATTGACGAAACAAGCGTAGGGGTCTGACCGCGCTCGCGTCTCGGCATTTTTCGCACGGCGGATAGCTTTATGCAGCGCGGCGCACAGCGCATGCATCGGGATGCCGCCCAGGTCAGGTTGTCGGCGATAGCAGTCCTCCACCGTGGCGGCTACGCGCTCCGAGTGCCTCGGGTGCCATCGAAGCCGCTCTTCAAGCTCAGCAACCGCGTTTTCAGCCGTAAAGAAATCGCCGCCGATGTAGACCGCCTTCAGCATGCGTCCCGCAAGAGTGACGCGCACGTCCAGTAATCCGGCCGGGGTCTTCACCTTAGCCGTACCGCTCGCGTCAGCCACCTCCGTGCGCCGGAAAACCCAAGCGTCACTTCGGTATTTGCTCCGCTCCAACACCTGCGCTTCCCTGCGCTCAGCGGCGGAGAATTCCGCCGCGGACAACTCAGCGTTGAAAGCCTGTGCGTAGCCATCCGCCACGATTGCGCGCACATCGTCCATACTGATCTCGCGCCCCACCTCGCGCCGCACCGTGGAAGTGCGCGCGGCAGCGCTCTCAATTTCCTTGTCCGTGATTTTCTCGAAGGGTGTCTTTATAACGTGCAACATCAGGGGGACGTCTAGGTCCACCAGTACCGACGCGTGGAAGAGCAAACCGCCAGAGGAAGCGCGGAATATGCCGAGCCCCACAAGCTTGCAGCCCTGTACCTCGATATCATTCTTTCGCCGGAATCGCGCCGCCACCCCCAGACGTTTCAGACCACGCAGCAGTCCGCCAGAAAAGTGCTCCATCAACTCTCGCGCGTGGCAGTAACTGGTGCCCTCTCGCCCCGGGAGGGTGAGCGCCACGCCAAGCTGCTCCGCGCCCATGATAATCGCGCCGCCGCCAGTCGGACGCCGGTTGACGTCAACACCATGAGCCCGACAGTAATCCATGTGGATCTCATTCTCAACGTTCTGAAAGCGGCCAACCAGCGCGCAGTGCGAGCGGTACGTGTACAGCCGCAGCGTGGGTGGCGATGCGCCGAGCCCGACGCGTTGCGCCAGCGTTTCATCCGCCGCCAATCCGAAGGAGGCAGCCACCCCGTCGTCGGTGATCAAGCGCAAGCGCACTATTCCACCCAGCCCTGCGAGCGATAGCGCTCGATTTCGCCGGCTACCCAGTCCGGCAGCCGGTCGCCCGATACCAACTTCCCGCTCTCGGTCTCCCAATCACGCGGCTGGATAGCAACCATCCAGCCGGCCCCGTAGGGGTCGTCATTCACCAGCATCGGGTCGCGCAGCGCCGCCTCGTTGCGCGCCGCCAGTACCCCACTGACGGGCGCAATCAGGTCGCCGGTCATCTTGGCGGCCTCAAGAGTTCCAATGGCTTCTCCACGCTGTACGGCATCTCCCACCGCCCGCAGCGATATATAAGCGAGATCGCCGAGCGACTGCAACCCGAGTGCGTCAATGCCGACACGCACGCGGTCAGTGCCCTCCTGCGGCTGCGTCCACATGTGGTGCGTGGCATCGTAATAACGGTCATCCGGAATATCGAATTCAATTGTCATCATTGCCTCCCGGCACTGCTTCATCCACGCATCTGAAGCAGCGGATTTCGTTCGTATCGATTTGTTGTTTCAGCAGCGCGATCGCTTCCGCGCCGGAATGCAAACTTTCCTGGGCCAATTGCGCCTCAAGTGGCCGCACCCTCACTAGCCAGCCCTCGCCATACGGGTCCCGGTTTGCAGCGAGCACATCCGCATCGAAAGCCAACCGGTTATTCGCCATAATCTCTGCGTCAAACGGCATTCGAAATGGTCCCACCCATTTCGCGCTCTCGATGGTAGCGGCGCTACCGCCAGAGCGCACGGTCTTTCCGGGCATCTTAAAACTAATGTGCATCAGTTTGCCGGAGGCAGTTTGAGCCATGTCCGTCATGCCGAGAGTCACCTCATCATCGCGCCCAAAGCGCGCCCACACATCATACTCAAGGTGATAGTGCAAATCCGCTGGAATAACACAACCACGGTAGATCGTGTCCATCAAGTGCTGCTGCTGCAGTCAATCCCCTCCTCTCGCAGAAACACCTGGTATTCAGCCACTGCCTCAGCGCCAGTGACCAGACCTTCGCTGTCGGCTTCCCAGTCGTTTGGTTCGACGCGGATGAACCACGCCTCGCCATACGGGTCACTGTTCAGCAGTTTCGGGTCAGCGACAACCGCCTCGTTCGAAGCCACAATCACCCCATTAACCGGTGACTTGATCGGTCCGACCCACTTGCCGCTCTCCACAGTGCCGGTGCTGCGGCCTTTTTTTACCTTCTTGCCCACCGCCTTCGGCGTGGCCGTGACGATTATCCCGGCCAGGTGCTGCGCAGCATCCGTCATCCCGATGGTCACCGTGCCATCATCCTCCTTGCGCACCCAGACGTGCTCGCGCACCGAGTACAGCAGCTCTTCGGGCACGTTACAGTTGTTCGCTATTCCCATTAGTCTCTCCTATTCACTTCGCAATTCATCCACCTTCACCCCGACAGCATCAGGGTGTTCGTGCACTACGTGATAGAGCATCTGGTCAAATGCAACCAGCGCTATTTCCTTTCTGAATTCAGACAGGAAGCGCGGGTTGCGGTTGCGCGGCTTCACCCGATGCCGATAGCTAAGCCCGCACAGCGGGCACGGCACGACGTAGTGCATCTTTCCGCTCTCACTATCAGTCTCGGTGCGCAGCAGGTCATGGTGGGTGGCCACCATATGGCTGTGGGTGCCATTTAGTCCCCCCATCTCGCTACAATATGGACAGCGCAGTTGCATGCACTCAGCCTCCGTTCATGACCAGTGCATCGGCCACCAGTTCAGTCACGCTGACGCACTTCACGTGCAGGCCATAAAACTCATTCAAATCACTCAACCTAATCTGGCAATTGGCGCACGTGGTGGCGACCATCGAGGCACCACTGCCCGTAATCTGGTTTGCTTTCATCAGGCCACTCTGCAACCGCACGTATTCGTATTCCGGCATGGAATGAAAACCGCCGCCGCCAGGCCTGTCGCGATCACATCTATGTCGCTAGATTCCATCTGGTGCGCTTTGTCCGTCTCCGATAGCCTCGCTCACCAGCTCGATAATGTCGCGCACGACAATCCGACCCTCACTGCCCGTGGTCTTGATCGCATCGGCGTACATGATTACATCTTTCGGGCAAGCGACCACAAACAGCACCGGAACGTCGCCATTCGGGCGGAGCACGGCTAGCGCCTCGCGGATGCGGTTCTCGGCCGGACGCTCGCCCTCGGGCGTTTCTCCCATCCAGATCTGCCCACCGCCTGCTCCGCAGCAATATGAGTTCTCGCGGTTGCGCGGCATCTCAGTCATGCTGACCCCAAGCCGTCGCAGCAGCTGGCGCGGCGCCTGATAACCACCATTGTAACGCCCGAGATAGCAGGGGTCATGATAGGTAGCACTATAACCCGAGAGCGGCCACAGCACCTGCAAGCGCCCATGCTCAAACAGCTGCAACAGTATGTTCGTGTAGTGGTGCACCGCCCACATGCCGCCGAACTGCGGGTATTCATTTCGAAGCGCATTCAGCGAATGCGGATCGGTGGTAATAATCTCGCTGAACTGGCTTTCACCAAAGGCGGCCAGATTCTCCTCTACCAGCTGCTCAAACAGTCCCTCCTCGCCAACCCGGCGAACATCGTTGCCCGAATTGCGCTCCGCCTTGGCGAGAATGCCAAAATCAACGCCTGCGGCTGTCAACACAGTCGCCACCTGCTGCGTGAGCGGAACCACGCGCTCATCAAAGGAGGCTGTGTCGCCCACAACCCACAGGTACTCCACCGGTTCTTTGGTAGCATCTTTCACGTCAAAGTCCAGCGCCTTTGTCCATTTCACGCGTGCGCGGGAACCTTTCCCGAACCAGTTGCCGGATGTAGCGAGCGATTCCAGCGAGGTCTGCACGCCCGAATCAAGTTCCTCCCCCTCGACAATCATACGGCGCCGCAGGTCGATGATGTCGGCCATCGGCTCGTTGCCCACCGGGCAGACGCGCACGCAGGCGTAACAGGTGGTACACGCCCACACCGCCTCCGCACTGATTGCGTGCCCAATCAAGCGCTTCTCCGAGGATGAGCCGCCAGCCAGCGAGAAGTATTCCTCGTTTATCAAATAGCGCTTATTAACTTCCAGCGCGGACGGCGAAAGCACGCGCCCCTGCGCGTGCGCCGGACACACATCGTGGCAGCGATTGCACATGATGCACGCATAAGCATCCAGCAGCCGAGGCCAGGTTAAATCCTGCAGGGTGGCAGCCCCGGGTTCGGAATCGCCTGCACCTTCTGCCGTCGCCGCATCAAGCTGCCCGCGCGGGTTCTGTTTGCCCAGCGCGATGTTGACCGGCGCAACCATCAGATGAATGTGTTTGCTGCACACAAAGTACGGGAAGAATACCAAAATCAGCCCAATCGCCAGCCACCAAGTGACGTGAATTCCGCCTCGGAGCGCCGCAGACGACATCCCGCCCAACGCCCCCGCAAGCAGGCTGGCAAAGGGCATAAAGCCGTCAGGACGACCATGTTCGGCCAGCCTAAAGGCCTGCCCAGTGAGGCGCGCTCCAACGTGCGCAAGAATGAATAGGCCGACAATCAGCGAATCACGATGGACGCTGCCTTTCATCACTTTGGGATGCACCAGCACACCGTCATTGAAGCGCAGCCGCGGGTCACATCCGAAAAAGCGCCGCACCATAAAAGCCAGCATTCCGATGAGCGTGAGCACGCTCAGTACGTCGGCGATAAGATTGAAGTCGTTGACGAGCGCCGACCCGCTCGCACCCCCATACACCAGCTCGAACCCGGGCACCCAGCCCTCCAGCACGTCCGTGACGTTTATCAGAAAGAAGTAGCTAAACCCAAAAAAAATGAAGGCGTGAAAGGTACTCAGTATCGGCCGTGCCCGGAAAATAGTGCGCTGAAGCCCGACGTCAATCAGCGCTCTGACAAAACGTGGGGCGAGGTCGGTGAGTGCGGGCGCGGGGCGACCGCTGCGCACAATGCGGAAGATGCCAAAAAACCCGGCGGCCGTTGCGCTTCCGAACACCACGGCCATAATCAGGAAAACAGTCTGTTCGAGGGGAGTGAGCATTAGCCCTGGGGTTGGCTCTCTCGATTGTTATTCCAGCTTCTCCAGCATCGCCTCGGCCACGTCGAAAAGGTCACAAGTGGAGCCATAATGGGCCACATCGAAAATGGGGGCGTTGGCATCGGTATTCACCGCGATGATCATCTCGGAGTCCTTCATGCCTTCCAGATGTTCCGGAGCACCTGAGATTCCCAGCATCAGATAGATTTTGGGTTTGACGGCCAAGCCAGACTTGCCCACCTGCCGTGTTTTTGGCAGCCAGCCCGCGTCGGTCACTGGCCGCGATGCAGCTACCTTCGCTCCCAACGCCTCCGCCAATTCTTCCGCCAACTCTATGTTGTCGTCCCCGCCAATCCCGCGCCCGACTGCCACCAATTTCTCCTGCGCAGTGATATCGATGTCTCCATCCTCCGGCGCTATCAGCTTGACGAACCTCGTCTTCAGGCCGTCGAGAGAAACCGGCAACCTAATCTGCTCGGCAGCGGTGCTCCCCCTTCCAGCCTCGGCGTCTGCCACGCCGGCTAGCACTGTCATCACGACGCTGTCGCCCTGAGGAACCACCTCCGCCATCACTTTCCCGCCATAAATCTGGCTGGTGGCCAGCATCGCGCCATTCTCAAAGGCAAGGTCGTTAACGTAGGCCACGCACGGCTGCCCGGTTTTCACCGAAAGCCATGCCGCCAGGTCCATGCCCACAGATGTGCTCCCCAGCAGTGTCGCGCGCGGAGTTCTTTCCTCCATCAATGCCGCTATCACTTTTGCACACGCTTCAGGATTGAATTCCGCCAGTGCCGGGTCGTCCACATAAACGGTGGCATCGCTGCCGAATGAACCCGCTAGCCCGGCGGCGTCGCTTCCTAACAGCGCGACCACAACCCTCCCTCCGGTCGCGGCGGCCGTGTCTTTTGCTTTCGCCACGATCTCATACGAGATTTCGGCGACAACACCGCCGATGTGTTCGGCGATAACGAGAATGTCGTTACTCATAGCAGTCCTCGCTCATCCAATACCGCAATGATTTTTCCCGCCACTTCCTCAGGGTCGCCT
>CAJWGI010000010.1 GCA_913031335.1 uncultured Anaerolineales bacterium
GATTCACCGCAGTGCGCTCTATTTTGGTAAACTGCTGAGTACATTCGTTTTTATTCTGATTGTGGAAATTATCGTCATTCCAGTCTTCAGCGTCCTGTACAACATCTCGCTGTTTTCGCCGCCATTTTTGCTGGTGGTGCTGTTAGGTACATTGGGCTATGCGATGGTGGGCACGTTGCTGGCCGCAATGGCCATCCATACTCGCGCCCGCGAGGTGATGCTGCCGATACTGCTTTTCCCAGTCGCGGTGCCGGTGGTGATGGCCGCTGTGCGCGCCAGCGCCGGCATTCTGGCCGGAGCCGAGTGGGGGCGTTTTGCCGGCGCGTTCAATCTGGTGGTCATTTACGATACAATCATGCTCGCCATAGCGATTATGACTTTCGATTACCTGATAGAGGAATGAGCGCGGTGCAGCCGAGCCGCAGTCTGCGCATCCTGACCATTAGCGCCTTCCTACTGGTGCTGCTTTCGCTTTACATGGTCTTTGTGTACGCGCCCCGCGAGGTCGTCATGGGCGCTGTGCAGCGGGTGTTCTATTACCACGTTGCCGCCGGCTGGATAGGGGCGCTGGCGTTTTTGGTGACGCTGATTGTCAGCATTTTGTATCTCGCTACTAACAATATTATATTGGATCGAATTGCCGTCTCCTCGGTCGAAATCGGCGTAGTCTTCACCAGTATGAATATCGCCAGCGGCTCTATCTGGGCGCGCCCAATCTGGAACACCTGGTGGACCTGGGACCCGCGCCTGACTACCGCCACCGTGATGTGGCTGCTGTACATCGCCTATTTGATGTTGCGCCAGGGATTGGAAGACCCTGAGCGGCAGCGCCGATTTGCCGCCGTTTACGGCATCTTGGCTTTTACCAGCGTACCGCTTACTTTTCTGGCAATCCGCATCTGGCGCACAATTCATCCGGTGGTCATCGGCAGCAGCGACCCCGGCGCCGAAGGACAATTCGACATGACGATGCGCATGCGCTCCGCGTTTTTCTTTTCGCTTTTCACCTTCACCGTTTTGTACACAACTTTACTCTGGCACCGCGTCCGGCTTGAAGGCCTAGCCTGCCGGGTGGCCATTATGAAAGCACGGCTGTTACACGACCGATAAGGCTTTCTCATGTTTCTGCAAGAAATCACGCCTGACACCTCTTTCTACATGCTGTTGGGCTACGCGGTCTTCGCCATCCTTGGCGCGGGCTACGTCATCTCTTTACTTGCCCGTAGCCGCAAGTTGCGGAGAGAAGCAGAGACAATCGCCCGGATCCAAGTTGAAGACAGCGAACAGAGCCTCTCCTAACTTTGTGAAACTAGTCAGGTGATTCCCGTGACGGACACCACTCCCCACGGTCAAGGGAAAACCACTATGCTATTGATATGGTGGGGCAGAGCGCACGCATGGTGGAGACTATTCGATGAAACAGATTTCAAGCAGGGGACAGGCGCTCGGGCCAGGCGAGCGCCTGTTGGAGAGGATGCACCACCGCGCCAATAGATCGTCAGTCTGACCAACACGAGTACAAGCACGCGTGCCCGCCACGGAGCGCGCGTACTTGCGTTACAATGAGGAGTGGCAATCACCCGGCAGCCTTGATTGGAATCGGAAGCAAGCCTTGAACCTCGACGACCACGCCCAGATTGAACGGCTGGATTCAGGAAACATGCTCGGACACATCGACGGGCTGCCCGAGCAGCTGCTGGCCGCCTGGAAGCACGCTCTGGATCTGCCGCTTCCGGAATCTGGCGGCGTGTCCAACATCGTCATTCTGGGCATGGGCGGTTCGGCCATCGGAGGGTCTCTGCTGCGCTCGTTGCTTGCCGCAGAGTGCCCCGCCCCCATTCTATCGAACCGCGATTATGAGCTGCCAGCTTTCGTCGGGCCGGATACGCTGGTCATAGCCTCATCTTATTCCGGCAACACCGAGGAGACGTTGGCAACGCTCGCCGCTGCGCAGCAGCGCGACGCGCAGATCGTGAGCATCTCCAGCGGCGGGAAAATCGCCGAACTCACCGCGGAATCCGGCGGGTTGGCCTGGCGCTTCGATTATGAAAGTCCACCGAGGGCTGCGCTCGGCTACTCGCTGCTGCTACCGCTGCGGCTGCTTTGCCGGCTGGGAATGGTGCGCGATTTCAGCGCGGATGTGGAGAAGGCGGCGCAGGTGCTGCGCCAGCAGCAGGCTCGCTTGGCCAGCCAGTCGCCCGTGAGTTCCAACCCGGCCAAACGCCTCGCCGGGCAGATGCTGGACCGGCTGGTTTTGATCTTTGCCGCCGATCCATTAACGCCCGTGGCGCGCCGCTGGCGCGGGCAGATTGCTGAAAACGGAAAGGCATGGGCGCAATTCGAGCAGCTGCCTGAGATGAACCACAACGCAGTGGTCGGCTTGGAACACCCGGAAGTGCTCATAGACAGGACTTTCGCGCTGTTTCTCGAATCCTCGCTCGCTCATCCCCGCAACCAGCGCCGCGCCGAACTGACGCGCCGAATGTTCATCGGCGCGGGCTTCAACTCCGACACCGTGCACACGCGCGGCGAGTCGCGTCTCGCGCAGATGCTATCCGCGCTGCATTTCGGTGACTATGTCAGCTTTTATCTGGCAATCGCCTACGGCGTTGACCCCTCGCCGGTGCAACCCATCACCTGGCTGAAAGAACAGCTATCCTGACGCAGCCATCGCAAAACCATTGCGCTCATGACCTTCGATCTGCAAAGCCTGCCGAAAATAGTCTCCCTGCAACTGCGCATCAGACAGTACCCTATCCTGGGCAGCGCCATCCGCGAGCGCATGCAGGAAGAGCTTTTCAACCGGGGCGTGATAACGCCGGAACGTCTGGAAGAAGAGGTGCACGAGCGGGCGGTCGCCTCGCAAAAACTGGAGGGTTTAGAGGACCCATTCACGGAGGAGCCACCCGACATCTGGCACGAACGTCTCCACCACGTCCGCGATTATCTCACCGAGTTCTACTTCGCCCACAACGTGCCTGCGCAGGTGTTCGATAAAATCGTGGCGGGGCTGCTAGAAGACCGCACCGGTACAGAAACTCCGGTGACCCGGTTGAAGTACAACCCCGAAATGGCGCCGCTTGCCCTGGTGATGAGGCACGGAAAACGCATCGAGGCGCTGCCGCCGGAAAAACGCAAGGAGATGGGCCACCATCTGCAGGAAATAATCGTGGTCATCATCAAAACCATCGTCAGCGATCGGCTGGAGTACGTCGGCACCGCGCGTAAATGGTTCACGATCGAGGACCTGTGGGACATACGCCGCCGCCGTTTTGGCAAGGGAAAAATCGGCGGCAAGGCGGCCGGGATTGAGCTGGCCTGGAAAATTCTGCAGAGCGACAAACAGCTTTCGGAAGAAGTGCGCGTGCCCAAATCGTATTTTATCGCCACAGACGTGTTCGACCGCTTCAAACGCGCCAACGACCTGGTGAGCGTGATGAACCAGAAGTACAAACCGGCAGCCGAGGTGCGGGAGCAGTATGCCGGCATCAGGCATGATTTCGCCGCCGGCCAGCTGCCGGATGAAATCCTCGAGAACCTGCGAAACCTGCTGCAGAAGAGCGGGCGCACACCGCTCATCGTGCGCTCATCCAGCCTGCTGGAGGATTCATACGGCACCTCCTTCGCAGGCAAGTACGACAGTTATTTCTGCGCAAATCAGGGCAGCCCGGAAGATAACCTTGAGGCGCTCACTCTGGCCATCACGCAGATTTACGCCAGCGTCTATAGCCCGGACGCACTGCTCTACCGGCAGAGGATGGGCCTCTTAGACTACAGCGAACGCATGGCCATTCTAATACAACTCGTCGAAGGGGAGCAACACGGCCTCTGGTTCTTCCCTTCCATCGCCGGCGTGGCGTTTAGCCGCAACCCCTTCCGCTGGACCCCCCGCATTAAACCCGAGGAAGGACTGGTGCGCGTGGTCTGCGGACTGGGCACCCGCGCCGTGGAACGCACAGATGACTACGCCCGCATGATCGCGCTCAGCCACCCGATGCTACGGCCTGAAAGCGGGGCGGACGCTATCCGCCATTATTCACAGAAAAAGATGGACCTTCTAAACCTGGAGACCAATCGACTTGAGACCCAGCCGATAGCCGAGGTGCTGCATGGCAGGCTACCATGGGTCCGGTTGTTGGCCACGCAGCACAGTGATGGTTATCTGCGGAAGTTGCTCATGTTGAACCCGAACATCGACCCGGCCAGCCTTGTGCTCACTTTTGATCAGCTGCTGCAGCAGACCGAATTCGTGCCACAGGTCAAACGCATGTTGAAGCAACTTTCCAAACACTATGACACCGCCATAGACGTCGAATTCACCGCCCGGGTCGTGCACGAGGGCAAGGCGCCAAAGGTCAGTCTCTGTCTGGTGCAGTGCCGCCCCCAGAGCTTCCGGGCCGACCGCGCGGCGGAGGCCATCCCGCAGGAAATTGAGGAAGCTGACAAGGTTCTCAGAACCGGCAGCATGGTGCCGGATGGTCGCGTGGACGGCATCACCTTCGTTGTAGTGGTACCGCTGGACGAGTACGAAGCGCTGGCGGATCCGGTCAAGAAAATCAGCATCGGCCGCGTGATTGGACGGCTAAATCAAGTCCTTCAGGGAGAGCCTTTTGTGCTGATTGGGCCACACCGCTGGGGAAGCAACAACCCCGACCTTGGCGTGAAAGTGACCTATGCGGACGTTTACAACACTCGCATGCTAATCGAACTGGTGCCGGGCAGCGGCGCCGAAAGCGGTGAGCCCTCCTACGGAACTCATTTCTTCCAAGACCTGGTGGAGGCGAATATTTTCCCGCTGGCTATTAACGTGGATGATGAGAGGGGTTTTTTCCACGCCGCGCATTTCGCGGATGCGCCCAACCTGCTCGCGCAGCTCAGCCCCGAGGACGCCGATTTCGCCGACGTGGTGCAGGTTTACAATCTGCCGGCGACGTGCGGCGGGAAGACCTTGAGTGTGGTGATGGACGCTTCCTCAGAAGAAGCGCTGGGCTTCCTGACAGACGCCCGCAAGCCAAAATCCCCAGAATCACCTGATGCCTGATACGCGCTGAAGCGGTCAACTCCAGCCGTGCCAAACACTGAAATCACAGTCGTCACCATCTACACCGATGGCGCCTGCGACCCCAACCCGGGGCCGGGCGGCTGGGCCGCGATCTTACGTTACGGTGCGCGCCAGAAAGAGCTTTACGGCGGCGAAGCGGATACAACCAACAACCGCATGGAGCTGCGCGCCACCATCGAAGCCCTCGCTGAACTAACGCGTCCGTGTCAGGTTGAACTATACACGGATTCGGAATACCTGCGAAAAGGCGTAACCGAATGGCTGCCTCGCTGGCAGGCACAAAAATGGCGCACGCGCAGGAAACGACCGGTCGCCAACCAGGACCTTTGGCGCAGATTGGCCGAGGCGAGGCAGCCGCACAGAATGCGCTGGCACTGGGTGAAAGGGCACGCCGGTCACCCGCTAAACGAACGCGCAGACAGCCTGGCGCGGAAGGCAATCCCGCGAGCAGACTTTCCGCTGCCTGATGCAACCGCTGTTCATGTGTTCACCGGCGCATCCTGCAGCGGCCCGCGCGGCCCCGGCGGCTGGGCGGCGGTGCTGCGACAGGGGGACGAGGTTAGCACGCTGTCGGGGCGAGAATCAAAGACGACAGCCAATCGTCTGCAGCTGCTGGCAGCGGCGCGCGCCCTGAGCGCAACTCACGGGCACAGGCGCAGGCGCATTCACATGTACACGCCCTCCGATTACGTCCAGCGCGGAGCCACGCAGTGGATGCCAGCGTGGCAGCAGCGCAGCTGGAAAACCAGAACCGATCAGCCAGTGAAGAACCGTGATCTGTGGCATGAAATCGCGGCCGCTTGCGCAGAAAGTAAAGTCCGCTGGCACCTAGCAAAGTCTGGCGCGCGCCCGCAGGAAAGCGCAAACGCGCACGAGCTCGCCTGCAAAGCCGCGTCGAGCTGAATTCAGCGCGCGATTACAACCACAACCGAGCGGGCGCTCACAGAATAACGCTCGCCATCCACGCGCAAAGCATGCGCCGCAGTATTGATATCGTCCGGAGAGGCGCGGGCGGTGTCCAGCAGGCGGCGCCAGCCGCAATCGGGCAGCACGGGCAAGCGGAATTGCAGCGCTTCCGAGTGAGCATTCGCCATCATGTGCAGCGCATCAACCTGTTCATCCGCCCGCAAAGTGAAAGCGAGCGTGTGGGAATGATGGCTCCAATCGGGCTGCTGCAACTCCACCCCGTGCCACTGAAGCTGCTTCTCTGTCGGGAAATCGGGCAGGCGCAGAGCCGGCCATTCCGTGCGGAAGCGCAGCAACATGCGCACAAAACGTTGCAGCCCCGCATGCTCGCGCAGCAGGCCCCAATCGACCCACGAGATCTCGTTATCCTGACAGTACGCATTGTTGTTGCCCTGCTGCGTGCGCCGGAATTCATCTCCGGCCAGCAGCATGGGCGTGCCCTGCGCAAGCAGCAGCAGCGCGACCGCGTTTTTCATCGGACGGGTGCGCACAGCCTGCACTTGGGCGTCGGTAGTCGCGCCCTCCACGCCGTGGTTGCAGCTATAGCTCGCCGGGTGGCCATCAGCGTTGTCCTCGCCGTTAGCGTGATTGTCGCGCTGATTGTAGGAGACCAGGTCATTGAGCGTGAATCCGTCGTGGCAGGTCACATAGTTAACGCTGCGCTGCGGCCGGTGCCCGAGAAAGATGCCAGGGCTGCCCTGAAACCGGTCGGCCAGAGCCGGCACCATGCCCGCGTCTCCGCGCACAAAGCGGCGCACATCGTCGCGAAAGCGGTCATTCCACTCCAGCCAGCGGCCGCCGGGAAACCTGCCGAGCTGATGCAACCCGACGGCGTCCCACGGCTCCGCGATGATTTTGGTCTGGGAAAGCAGCACATCATTTTCGATTTCTAGCAGCACGGGCGGTTTTTCAAGTGGTTTCCCATCCTCACCGCGCGCGAGCGCAGCGGCCAAATCAAACCGAAAGCCGTCAACGTGCATATCCCGCACCCAGAAGTGCAGGCAATCGAGAATCATGCGCCGCATCACCGGATGGTTCGCATTGACAGTGTTTCCACAGCCACTGAAATCCATGTAGTGGGCGCGGTCTTGCGGGTCGCTCAGATAATAGCTGCCACTGTCAAATCCACGCCAGCTGAATGTCGGGCCGGCAGCGCCGCCCTCCGCCGTGTGATTGAAAACCACATCGAGGATGACTTCGATTCCCGCGCGATGGCAGGCTTTGACCATATCGCGGAACTCGGTCACCGGCGCGAGCGGGTCGCTCTGATTGACGCAATAGCCCCGATGCGGGGCGAACCACGCCACCGGCTGGTATCCCCAGAACTGGCGCAACTGCTCGCCTGTCACCGGGTTGACTCTGCCAATCTCGCCGGGGTCAAACTGCTGCACCGGCAACAGCTCGATGGCGGAAACGCCGAGAGACTGAAGATAGGGCAGCTGCTGCGCCAGCCCGGAATATGTGCCCGGATGAGCGACTCCGGAGGAAGGGTGCCGCGTGAAACCACGCACGTGTAGCTCGTAGATTACGGTCTCGCGCAGCGGGCGCCGCAGCGGTGCATCCCCCTCCCAATTATAAGCGGCGGGGTCCACAACCACGCTTTTGAAACTTTGGGAAGGGCGCTCGGCGTCGGGCGAGTACATGACGGCGAGAGCGTACGGGTCGAGCAGCACTCCGGATTCGTCAGCACTCACGGTGCCTTCAGGCGCCTGCCGGGCGGATACGCGCCAACCATAAAGTTGCCCGGCGGTTACATCGCGCAGCAGCACATGCCAGCAGTCGTCCGTACGATTTTCCACCGGGTCTAATGTAATTTCTCGGGCCGGACGCGCAGAGGAATGGTGGTCGAAGAGCAGCAGCGAGACTGCCGTGGCCGCCTCGGAGTGAACGCAGAAATTGACGCCCTCAGCGCCCACGCTGGCGCCGAGCAGCATCGGCCAAGCCGCGCTGGGAACTACACCCGCGCCTGTAGCCACTCGGTGAGGTCCGCCAGCACCTGATGCTTCTCAGGCTCGTTGAGCACTTCGTGGTAAAAGCCGGCGTACATCTTCAGGCCCTTGTCGTCAGAACGCGCGCGCGCGTGGAACTGCCGACTTCCATCCGGCCCGGAGAGGCGATCCTCCGACCCGTGCAGAATGAGGAAAGGCAACGTGGCCTGCTCCAGGGCTGCTTGCAGCCGTATCACGGCTCCGTTAATCTCCGCGCCGGTACGGGCGCACAGGCCTTCTCGATAGACAAGCGGATCGCTGTCATATGCCGCCGCCACGTCCGCATCGCGGGAGATGGAGGCGCTGTCCAGTTTCATTACCTTCAGGCGCGGCAGCAACCGGCCAACCAGTGGCGCGATTTTCACCAGCAGTGGGGGCACGTCTTCGCCGATAATGAGCAGCGGGCCGCTGAGCACCATTCCGCGCACGGCGGGGTTTCGAAAGACCGCCAGAGTGGCCACAATCAACCCTCCCGTGCTGTGCCCCAGCAGAAAGACCGGTTTGCTGGGAAGCTTTTCGCGCGCCCGGACGAGCACGTGCTCCAGATCATCCAGGTAATCGTCAAAACGCTCGATGAAGCTCCGCTCACCATCCGAGAACCCGTGGCCGCGCTGGTCGTAGGCGCACACCGCGAATCCATTCTGCGCGAGATGCTCACCCACGTGCGCATGGCGGCCGCTGTGTTCGGCGATACCATGCACAATCAGCACAACTGCGCGGGGGTCGCCACCGGGCTGCCACCACTGTTCGTAAAGGGTCGCTCCGTCCGGAGCGGAGAATTTGCCTTCGCTGTATCGCGCCGATTCTTGCATGGTAATGCCCGCTCCCAACATCGCCTGTCAATCATCGTAAAAACCATAGATGTGTTTCGCTCCGGGTCAAGCATATTCACAAAAACCTCGACCTGTCTTCCGCCCGAGACGCCCGGCTGCCACCATCTTGCGCAACAGCGGGCAGGGGCGGGACTTGTCCTCGCCGAGGTCGCGGTGCAATACCTCCATAACATGCAGCAGCACGTCAATGCCGACCAGGTCGCATTGTTCCAGTGGCCCCATCGGATGGTTAATACCCAGTTTCATCACCGCGTCTATCGCCTCCGGAGTGCCGACCCCCTCCACCAGCGCACAGACGGCCTCGTTCACCATCGGACAAAGAATGCGATTAGAGATGAAACCGGGCGAATCATTCGCCTCCACCGGCGTCTTGCCGAGCGTCTCGGAAAGCGCCACGGCGGTGGCCGTGGTCTGGTCAGAAGTGGCCAGCCCGCGCACAATCTCCACCAGCGCTGCCGCGCCGTCGTCACCGCCGGGTGAATTCCCGGCGGTGACGATGCCATCATCGACAAACGCGGGCGGCAACTTGGCCAGCGCGGGCAGCGAGGTTTCGCGCCGCGGGGCCTCGTCTTGCTTGACCACAGAGGTCGTGCCATCACGCGCTTTGACTGGCACCGGCACGATTTCCGCCGTGAATTTTCCGGCGTCCATAGCGGCGACCGCCTTCCGGTGACTGAGCAGCGCGAACTCGTCCAGCTCTTCCCGGGTCAATCCGTACTCAGCGGAGATGAATTCAGCTGCCTCGCCCATCATCCATCCCTGCAACGAGCAGCGCAGCCCGTCCTGGATAAGCGCGTCGACGACGGGCTTATTTCCTAACCGCGAGCCGCGCCGCGCCCACGGCAATATGAAAGGCACTGCGCTCATGTTCTCCATGCCACCGGCAACCAGCAAATCCGCGTCCGCCGCGCGGATTGCCTGCGCTGCCAGCATCACCGCCTTCAGGCCGGAGGCGCACATTTTGCTCAGAGTGGTGGCCCCGACCGCAGCCGGAAGACCGGCGGCCATCCCGGCCTGGCGGGCGGGCGCCTGGCCCGACCCGGCGGAGACCACCTGCCCCATCAGCACCTCGGCGATATCGTCCGCGTTTACTCCGGCGCGTTCGACAGCCGCACAAATGGCCACTGCGCCGAGCTCGGTCGCGGTGACCCCGGCCAATGCGCCTGCGAATCGGCTCACCGGCGTGCGCGCCCCGCTAAGAATGACAACGTCATCGGGTTGTTTTGCGTGGCCCGGGGTCACCGCGTTCTCACTCACTCCCCCTTCTAGAGCAACTCAGTAATCAGATCGCGCAGCCGCCGATATGTCACCGCCAACTCCTCGGAACGATGCGCGTTTTCGCCATGGTAGTCATAAATTTGTTTCGCCCGCCCAGCGCGGACACACATGCATATGCACGTGCTCGGGCACGCCCGCGCCGCCGGCTGCGCCGATGTTCACGCTTTGGTACATGGTTCCTCGATGCCTAGCGATTCGCCTTGTCGCCCACCAACATGCATAGGCTGTAGAGCGAAACGACGTCTCCACACCAGAAGAGAAATGACTGCACAGCATGCAGGGCTAGACGCGGGCACGCCGGGACGAGAAATAGGCCAGAGCAAACAGCACCAACGCCAATCCATAAAGACTGCGGTAGCCAAGATACATGGAGTTGTATTCAAGAAAGCCACCAACCATGGCTCCCAAAAGGTTGGGGCCAAGAGCCGCGCCAGCACTAACGCCACGAGCGTTGAGTTCACTCGAAAACGCTAGACCAGAGAACAATAATGGCAAGGTGAGCAACACCACGGCAACTATCTTAGCCGATCCCATCGGGAATATCCCTGACGCGTTCACTCCCGATCCATACATCCCGACCAACAGAGATGTGGCTATCAAAGTGTAAGCAAATGCTGGCCGTACGGAACCCATCTTTATGACAGTGAAATTTGCTAGGTAGGCCATAGCTAACACTCCTGCAATAGTCGCGCTTACAACCTGCCACGTGTTGCCGAAAGTTAGCCCTAGTTCCGTGATAGCCTTGGTCTCCACCAACAAAAACCCAGCCCCGAGAAAGAAGAAAGTAGCGGTCGCAGGTGTAGTGACTGTCGGTAAGAACTGCCATATCGTGACAGCGGATACCACCACCAGAATAACCAACAAGTACACGTACGTTAGAGGGAAGATACGGATCGGCATGTACAGAAATGGCCAGTCGTCAGTCGACACGTCAGCTGCAATACTAGGGTCAGATACAACGGAGGTAATCTGACGATAATATGAGGTATTCGCCCTAGCGGATACCGCGCTCAATGCCGGGCCAGCGATAAACATGGGCCACTGCTCTCGACCCTTTGTGACGTAAACTTCAGGAGTTTGACCATCAAATGCCTGTTGCATCGTCAGGTACATCTTGCGAGCATGGGCAGGCGAGATTACGGCAAAGGTAACGACGAGGAGGCCTTCGTCGGTGAGGATTTGACGCGCTTCTTGAAAAGCCTCCACTGTATACACGAAACTGTCCAGACGGACGGAAGAAAAACCGCTAAGGGAGCTCTGGGCATCCAGCAATCCGTAGACGACAAGATCGTATTTTTTTTCTGTATTGCGAATGTATGATCGCGCGTCGTCCAACACGGCTGACACCCGTGGAGATGAATATGGCTGTTCTGGATGCAACTGGCGCCCATAATTAAGAATCACTGGGTCAATTTCAACCGCGTCAACCTGAGAAACATTGTCATGCCGTACGGCTGCTGCGACATCGTTGCCAGTACCACTTCCTACTACAAGGACAGAGGCCGCATCGGGCTTGATCACATAGGGAAAATCATAACCCCGTCCTTCCGCTTCCATGTTCGGGAATCGCCGGATTGCCTCGGGACGCAAATCATACATCCGCTGGTACCACAAATGATTGACCTCCAGAAACGGGGAAACTCCCGCGTCGACCCTCAGTGTGAGAACCTGATATGGCGAGTAGCGTTCAACCGCATTTGCCGCAGTGGGTAGACTTACTACAGTAACAGCGACCGCCATCGCTGCACCCGACGTCAATAACGCAAGCGCATGGCCTCGGAGAAACCATAGTAGCCAGCAGCCTCCTATGAGCAGCCAAACAGCTGGTGGTGCCCACAGATAGGACAAACCTGTAAAAAGTCCAATTCCCAGCAAAGAACCTGCCAAGTTCAAACCGTAGGCGCGCAATCGAGGACGTCGCATCATGATTCGCGCAACTAGCTGACCCAATGGAACAAACGTAAGGCCATTGACCATGAAAACAATCGCCAAAAATCCGTATATAACCAGCGCATTCTGCCATGTCGCCGGCTGCATGGCTTGTGCTGCGCGTTCGGCGACTGGATTAACAAGCAGAAACTGAAGAGGCGTCAACCGCGCTAAACGCAGGAGCACAAACTGAGCCGCAAGAGCAGGCAACACCAACGGCATAGCTATAAAGCGTACTGCACCAAGCCCATAGCCAAGTCCAAGCCCCAGAAAACAGGAAATAAGACTAATGTTCTTAAATAGCGAAAACATCCTCAGTTCTGAGCCATGCCAGCGTATCACCATGAGCTCTATATAGAGCCCCAAAGCACTGGCAAGCAAGATAGACGAATTGACGCGATGTTCGGGGATCGCATCCAAGAAAGTTGTGTACCGATTCAAATGCGCCTTAAGCCGCGGCCACCACTGCTCACGCGAGCGCCACACCCATATCCACGCAAGTAACTCGAGCAGCAAAATGATGACCGCTGAGACAACCTTCCACCATCGGAGAGTGGTTGACAATACTACCCCAAACAGAAAGGCCGCTGAAGCTATGAATAAGGTGACTTCCAACAGCAGCGCACCATCATTTTTATGGCGCCTAAAGAGACCACTGATAATATTCAAATTGATCCTCCCTCGATCGCCCGAAGCGCACTGCTTGTCAATGCACTGGCGCCTGATATTCGTTGCGGTGTCTTAGGCCCGCAGCTCTCCCGGCAAGCACACCGCCGCTGCCTGTGACCATACCTAGGGCTTTGTCCGGAATCCGCCATCATGCCGTGTTTGCTCAACTGCCCTCCCCTAGAAGCCAGGCCATCAGATCGCGCAACCGCCTGTGGGTCACCGCCATTTCCTCGGGAACAATGCGCGTCTCGGCGACGGTGGTCATGAAATTGGTGTCGCCCGCCCAGCGCGGGAGCACATGCATGTGCACGTGCTCCGGCACGCCCGCGCCGCCGGCTGCGCCGATGTTCACGCCCACGTTAAACCCCTGCGGCGCGTACACCCTACGCAACGCCCGCAACGCAATCTGGCTCAGGCCTCCCAATTCGCTCATCACCTCGGCAGGCAAATCCTCCAGCGAGGGCACGTGCTCCGCGGGCACCAGCAGTATGTGCCCGTTGCTGTAAGGGTATTTGTTCAGCATAGCCAGCACGTGAGCGCCCCGATGCAGCACCAGGTTACTTTCATCTGACTGCGCTTCTTCCAGCGTCCGGCAGAACAGGCAACCACCCTTCGCCTCACTCTCGCCGCGCAGATAACTCATGCGCCAGGGCGCCCACAGATTCTTCATACAACTCGATTCTACCAGAGCGCCGGCGGTTGACGGCGTGGCACAGCC